>JAWUXW010000035.1:0-13912 GCA_034111125.1 Paraglaciecola sp. | reverse complement strand
CAATCACAAACTCTGGGGTGTAGATTGTTTGCTCTCTCATCTACTGATACGACTACTTTGACTTGTTTGCATTCACAGCTGCCAGTGCATTTCATAGAAACTTCCATAATGAGGGGGGAGACAAATCTTCAACTTCAACTTCAACTTAAGTTTCAGTGCAAAAATCAGCGAAGGTGGCTGAAAAAAAACAATTTTCGTCATCGCTTAGATCAAACAACAATCGTTTACTTTTCAAATTTTTTCTAAGGGATTTATCAGATATACGAGACATATTTATTTGGGCGATAGCTACCAATTTCTCGCAATTGCCTTATCTCACATACACATCTGAGCGTAATAGTATAAGTTTCGATCCAAGATGCAAAATTTTTGCATCTGCAACTAATAACTCTCCCTCAGCTCTTGAAATACACTCATTATTAATGCTCGCTGTTTGCGACAAATAGCCCTCTGCCAGGCAAAGTAGACCCGCTGCCATCAGTGACATTCAAGAGGCGGTTGCCGGCGCCAACCGAGTGGTGAGCAGTTCACATGAATCGGCCAGAGAAGTGGAAGACAACGCTAACAACATACTCAACAGTTTTGGTGATTTAAACGAAGTTATCACTTCGCTGGATTCACAAATTCAACTCATTTCATCAGCTGCCAATCAACAGATGAGCGTCACATCAAACATCTCGACCAATATTGAGCAGATACAGGGCAACGCTGAAAATGTCACCAACTCGCTGCCTCGGGTAACGGAAAAAGCAACGGAAGCATCCGACGGTTCAAGTGAGCTGGATCGCGCGGTAAGCGGATTTAGCATTTAAGTTTTGTTGAAATGGTGGCCGCTTCAATGGCTGCCATACTCGCTCTCAGAAAAAATCAAAGACGAACCGTTAAATAATGTCCTAATCTGGGCCAATACAGACTGGACAAGTCGAAATGGGCGTCTATATAAATTATCTGTATTGTTAAGCCGTCATTCAGCCCCAATTCCTAGCAAATTAATTATTTATCACAGAAACATCTAAGCAAACGTTAGGGGGCAATAGATCACAGGAAATAAGCCGATAGCCATGAGATTTTTTGCAATTTTATTGTGAAAAAATGGCTGCTAATAATTTCTCATAGCTAGTGCTTTCCCTTTTGTTACAAGCTGAACTCATTGAGCAAAAAGAAAAAACTGAGGTTGTTCAGGTTGAAAATCTGGAGCATTTAGGGATAGTAGCCGGTCTGGCCAACAAGCTGAAGCTAGTTGAGAGAATAGACGCCAGAGTGCCGATTTCTAAAACGCACGGTGCAATAGTCACTCATGGCCAGAGCATCAAAGCCATGATCATTAATGGACTTGGCTTTACTCAAAATTCTATTTATACCAATCGCCATAAGTAATTTCTGAGTGCGCAATTACTTGTGGTGATGGATATTATTTGTCACCGACCTTCTTTGAAGGTAAAGATGTTTGTGCACTGATTGGTGAAGGTATTGAGGTCACTTGGGTATATACCGCAGGACAATATCAGGTAAGAAAAGAACTGGAGGTGCAGCAGGCAAGCATACTAAGTCAGCTTGGAAAGCCAACAAAGAAGCCTACATTACGCTGGATATTTCAGAAAATGAGTGGTATTCATCGGGTTCACATACTGGGCCAGGGTAGCTGGCTTACCGGGTTGAATGAAGAAAAAGAAAAAATCATCCGGTTATTTGGCACGGAAGTTTGTCGAGTGTATATCTGGTTTAGCCTTAGTCAGGAGTATGCCATGCTATTGACCTGGCAGGTTTGGCGATCCTGACATTTGGCGAGAACAATTTTACCGGCAAGACTAGATGCGTCTGTTGATTGCCCAGACGGGATCTAAGGAAAAATAATTTGAATCCCGAAAAAGATGCGGAATGTCGGCTTAAAGGTAGTCGAAGGCCTTAACAACTTGCTTGACTCCGGCTACATTGCGGGCAATATCCACCGAGATACTCGCCTCTTGTTGGCTCACCAAACCCATCAAGAACACTTCTGAATTTTCTACCGTAACATCAACATACAGACCGTCTATACGCTTGTCGACGATCAATTTGGCCTTTATTTTTGAGGCCAACCACACATCTTGGGTGCTGGCAGACGCAGATATTGGACTGGCTATGCGGATCTGATTATGCAGTTTCTTGATGTTTTTAACCGACTCGGCAAGTTGCTGAGCCTGGCGCATCAGCTGCTCATTTGGCACCTGTCCTACTAACAGTGCGGTGCCATTAAATACATGCACATTTATATTCGTTTGCTCTTTAATCGTTTCATTTTTAGCTAATGTGGTGGACAGTCTGCCAGCTGCGGTCTTATCATCTAATTGAGTGCCTAAAGAACGTCGGTCATGGGCGGCCGATGCGGCGCCTACTCCGGCACCAACGACTAACGCTGCGCAGCCCTGGACGGTGAAAAGCGCTGCAAAAATGAGCGCGAGTTGTTTGTTTTTCATTTTGGACATTTTATTACTCCTGTATATTTTCCGGGAAAAGACTGTCGTCAATACCCTCACATAAATTATGGATCACCAACAAATGGACTTCCTGAATGCGTGCCGAACGGCTGGATGGTACTCTGATTTCCACATCATTTTGCCCTAACAAACCAGCCATCTCACCGCCATGCCTGCCCGTCAACGCCACTATGGTCATGTCTCGGCTAAGTGCCGCTTCCATAGCATTGATTACATTACGCGAATTGCCACTGGTGCAGATCGCCAGCAGTATATCCCCGGCTTGGCCCAATGCTCTTACTTGTTTGGAGAACACCTCATCATAGCTATGGTCGTTAGCAATAGATGTGAGAGTCGAGCCATCGGTAGTTAAGGCAAAAGCGGGCAAACTGGGTCTGTCTCTTTCATAACGATTGAGCATGCCCGATGAGAAGCGCTGAGCGTCACCGGCCGAGCCACCATTGCCACAGGATAAAATTTTATTGCCGTTCATCAGGGCATTAACCATCATCATTGTGGCATTAGCGATGGGTTCTGGCAGGACTTCAATCGCCGCAATTTTAGTCTGAATACTCTCTGTAAAGTTGGCGCGTATATTCTCTAACATAGTGTTCCTAAGTGTTTGGATGGGCACTAAACATGTTTTAACCAACTAATATTGTACTTGTTGGTGCCAAGCACATCGATTCCTACAATATCTATTCTGTGAGCAACGATGCTAGGGTTAAGGCCTTTATTCTGCATATAATACTGTACCGCAGATTCAAATTTTCGACGTTTGCTGGCATGAAAAAACTCCACCGCCGTACCAAATTTTTGCGAACTACGAAACTTAACCTCGACAAATACCAATTCGCTACCATCTTGCATCACTAAATCTATCTCTCCTGTCTTACAGCGATAATTTTGGGTGATGAAGCTTAAACCTTGTTGCGTTAGGTAATCCCGGGCGGTGCGCTCGGCCTCACTGCCTAATATGGGAGATAAGGCCTGCTTAATCCAGTGCAAGGAGAGACACTCGGTCTTGAATGACTTTCGCCCAGGGTAAGCGCCGATGTAGTTGACCGTCGTTATCCATACTCAGTTTCCCAGTTAAGCCCTGCATCGAACTTTGCGGCAACAAACTAAGGTGCCGAAGTTTAGGTAGCACTTGGTATGCGTCGTAGCCCAGGGCGAATAAACGCAGTAATCTATCCTGACGTTGGGGCCATAAATTAGCTGTTTGGGTGGCTAAATCTAACCAGGGGTGGCCGGGTAGCATCCAGGGCATATCACTGAAAGTTAAGTTGCGCAGATCACGCAAGTGATTCTTGCTCAAGTCCCTACTGTAACTTCTGGATGAGGCGAACACCGACAACGTTCTACGGGCAAAAGGACTTAAGCTGGACTCGATAATAGGGTTAAGCAGTTTAGTTTGTGCGGGATTGGCAAATAATACGATGGCGTCAATATCACGTCTGTTTCGTTCTACGCCATACACCTGTTGAGTGGCTAGATTTTCCAGTTGCTTTATTCGTGCTTTGCTCTGAGATACATCAAGTAGTGCAGACACTTGTCGACTCATGTCTTTGTTGCTGGTAAAGGTGGCCAGATCAGGGGAGATATACAAGGGGCTATCATCGGAGGCTTGCCACTCCTTTACAAAGGCATCAGCCATTCGCTGGGTAGTACTGCCATTGGCGGTAAAAATAATCGGTCGCTTAAATCCCTTGTCTCTGATGTGCCTGGCGAGATGCAGGGCTTCATCTTCCGGGGCAAGGGCGAAATAGTATACTTCCCTTTGCTCTTGCTCCAATAACGCTGGGGGGGGGAGGTCTTGTTCTACTCGGTTGAGCGCCAGTATGGGTTTGTTGGCAGGCAACAGTTCTAGCAAGCCACTTACTTTTTCCTTCAGTAGAGGGCCAATAACAAAATCACTGTTGCCTACCAAAGCGTTCATTTCTTCAGGTGTCTTTAAGGCAGAATCAAAAAACCGGATTTGCTGCAGCGCATACTCAGTGGGCCAAGCTGCACCCGTTGCTGTTAGCGTTTGATCAGTAGCTTCAGGAACAGAGTTAGGATCCTGAACAATAGTAGAAACAGGTAGCTTGACCCTATCTAAATTATTCAAATAGGCGGCAAGGATCCCTTCCTTAATCGCCTGGCCTCGACTTGCCAGACGGCCGCTTAAGGGCAATAAAACTGCGATTTTCCCGACGGATAAGGGCTGTAGGTTGAGGGCTTGGGATATTTCAGCTGGCAGCGTCTGGCTTAATGGGTGGTTGAAGAAGCGTGATTGCCATTCGACTACAGCATATCTTAAATCTTCAGGAATTAGGGCATATCGTCGGACGATGATGCTTAGTTGCAACCAGGCTTGTAATTGGTCTTCCCGTAGTCTAGCCTCTTCGAGTTGTGGCAATGACAGGTTTTGTAATAAGCTCCATATTTCATTGCTTTGCTCATCTATGTCGGCAGACGTTAGCAATACCCCATTCGACGCTTTTAGCCACTGTTTTTGCTGGCTATAGAGTTGCACTTTTAGACGATGAATACGCTTATCGAAGCCGATTTGTTGGGCCATTTGCAGGATAAGACTCTGAGCCTGTTCAACTGCCGGCGTGGGTAAGCGTAAATAACACTCAGCCCTTATTAGTTTGCTTTGCGTTTGTTGCAGGTTGTCTTGTAATTCAGGCTCAATCACTCTGAGCAATTTGATGCTTTTAGGGCAACTATCTTCAAGTTGAAAGGTTTCTGCGGCTTTTAGCAGCCATTGGTTGCGCAGGCTAATATCGCCAGTTTTAGTGTAAGACTTTGCGGCTTTGTCCAGATAGTAGTCGCTGCTGAAAGTGGTTTCAATTGCTTGAGGTTTGTCAACAGATGATATTTTTTTTGTGCTGCGCTCACTCACGGTACTACATGAGGCTAGTAGCGCAACGATAAGGCCAAGCATTAAACATTTGCAAAAATTCATTAAAGAAATCCAATAAAACACATGCACTACAGTTTATAGCAACGCAGATAAATATCTAGCTGCTCAACGGCTTGTTTCCAGATAACGCTTACGGATACACCCAATTTTGTGCCTTGTACCAACGCTGGAGCAAGACGTTAAAACGAAGTATGCGTCAGCTGCATCTGGCGGGAGAAAAGCTGTTTATTGATTACTGTGGGCCGACTGTGTCCATTGTTAATCCTGACACAGGAGAATACCGTTATGCTCAGATATTCGTCGCGACAATGGGCGCGTCGAACTTTACGTATGTAGAGGCTTCAGAGAGTCAAAAGCAGGAAAGTTGGCTCAAGGCTCACGTTAATGCGCTCCAATTTTTGGGTGGGATCCCTCATAATTTAAAAAGAGCGTTAAAGAAGGTGGTTTTACAACTATCGTCGAACACATGCCCATATCTCACCAAAAACAGCTTTGGTCACCGGAGCGCCTGATAGGTTGGGGAGCCAATATAGGTCCAGGTACGCGTGCTTTGGTAGAGCATTTACTCAAGAGTAAACCGCACCCAGAGCAGGCCTATAAAGCCTGCTTAGGCTTACTTAGCTTGGAGAGAAAATATACAGGGTTACGCCTGGAGAAAGCGTGCCAACAAGCGTTACTGCTCAATCGTCCTAATCGAGCGACAGTGGCAAATCTGCTACAAAATAAGCGTGAAGAACAAAAAATAGACGCAGACCAGCAAACTAGTCCACTACAGCACAGCAATATTCGTGGTGCTAATTACTACAACTAAGGAAACAATAATGACGGATATAATCATAGAACAACTGAGTTCGTTACGTTTGACGGCCTTTAGTGAGTCGCTTGAGCTACAAAGGCAACAACCCAACACTTACGCCGAGCTTGGCTTTGAAGAGCGGCTAACGCTGCTATTGGATAACGAGGTACTGGGTAGGGAAAATAATAGAATCAAACGGCTGCGTAAGCAGGCAAGGTTTCGTTTGGCAGCAGGACCAGAAAAGCTGAATTATTCCCCCACAAGAGGATTAAAGAAAACCATTATGGCTGAGTTGCTCAATGGTAATTATTTAAAAAAACAACAAAATATATTGATCACGGGTGCTACAGGCTGCGGCAAAACCTATCTGGCCTGTGCCTTAGGAGAGCAAGCCGTGCGTCAGCAGTACACCGTACAATATTATCGATTGGGGCGACTGCTCGATGACTTGTGCCCCCCTGTACAAAAAACATCTTGACTTGCTCCCTCGACTAAATCAAAGATTATGGGTGGAGAATTTCACGAGTTTAGTTAAAAAACCTATTGGGAAAAATAGCCTGTGATTTCTAAAAAAGTACGAGAATTATTTGTTTCATTAATGGAAGCGTCAGGTGATTCTCCAGTGAATTATGATGTTGAAACTGAGCAGTACAGTGGTTTTTTTAATAACGCAGTGGTTGATAAGTATATTGTACTGGGGGCGCTTGAGCTGGTGGAGGGAGGAAGTGGTGCAACAACCATCCTAATAAATAATAGGGATGATTTTTTAAGTTCATTTACTGCTTGGGCAAAAGAGGCTTCCAACGGCAACGACCAGGCATATGCCGATTACAATGCTAATCCGTTTGCTTTCTCTGTTGGTTATGAGCACTTTCTACAGATCAATAAAAAACCACGGCAACTTATTGGATATATTTGCCATGGCTTTATGGACGATAATACTGGTGAATTACATACTCAGTAAATAATGCTTAGTGTCACCATCACTAAAATCTACAGCTTCAGTTAACCCCCGTTTAATACTTTCAAAAATACTACTCATTTTAGCCTCCATAGTTCTTAACTAATTTTAGAGTGAATTTAGCAAATTACGCTCAGAATGAGATAAATTAGCCTTTTCATTTTGCCAAAAAGGGAAAGAAGAAAGAATGGCATTGATACATTATGAAAATAGTATATTACTCTCACACCACCACTTTTCCCTCCTCCGCTTTTAGTCCACCTCAATTTTCGTATTCCACCAGTGCCTTGCATAAGATCACCAGCTTTAGGATGCTCAGCTAAATAATTTATTAAAAACTCAGAATCACTTTCAGAAAGGTGATTTTGAACTTGCTTTTTATATTCGGGCAATTCGACGATTGTTTGCAAAAAAAAAATTGTAATCCAATGGATTACAATTGACTAGCACCAAAATTAGATAAAAAAACTAACGCCCCTAATAAACTGCACAAAATCGCAATTAACAAGCCATGATAACGCTTGATGAAAACGGCAACGACTTAGGCAATCTTAACCTCACCACCGGCACAATAAGCCACACCGACTTAAGCAACCGCGGCTTTAATACCCTGCAAGGCATAGGTCTGAGTGCCAATGTGGGCTTAAACGATACGGTGAACCCTAGCGACCCGAATCAAAACTCAACGGATATGTCGTTAAACGGTCCTAATGTTAACTTTGATACCAGCACCCAAGCGAGTGGCGGTAGCACCCTTGCCACCCTAGGTGAAGGGACGATTGTGGTTGGAAACGCTGAAAACAGCGACAACCTGGATTAATTATCATGGGTGGCTATGTGTAATTTTGCCTCTTATATCAAAAAGTTAGGACGTTAATGTAATTTTGAAGTGAAAGCAAAGATTGGCAATTAAGGAACGTTGAATTGCGCCCTTTTAGGATTAAATCAAAACAGTGAGGTTATTCGAATTTTTGCTCGCGTCCTAACAAATCAAGAGCCGCTTCTTTTGGTGATTTAGCATGATAAAGCACCTGGTATATTTGCTCACAAATAGGCATTTCGATGCTCATACGCTCGGCTAATATATGTACTTCCTTGGTGTTGCGATAACCCTCGACTACCTGGTCGATGCTGTGCATGGCTTGTTCAATACCTTTACCTTGCCCAAGAGCCAAACCAAAACGTCGATTACGACTTTGATTGTCGGTGCAGGTGAGGACCAAATCACCCAAGCCGGCCATGCCCATAAAGGTTTCAGGCTGAGCGCCTAGCTTAACGCCAAGGCGGGTAAGCTCCGCCAAACCTCGAGTGATAAGCGCGGTGCGGGCATTTGAGCCAAAACCTAAACCGTCAGCCAAACCCGCGCCAATTGCTATCACATTCTTAACTGCTCCGCCAAGTTGTACGCCGATAAAGTCACTGTTTTTATAGACTCTAAATGTTTTGGTACAATGTAGTTTATTGGCAAAGTCCTGTGCGAGTTGCTCGTCGGTCGATGAAAGAGAAATAGCGGTAGGTAAACCAGCCACCATTTCTTTAGCAAAGGTTGGCCCGCTTAGCGCCGCAAAGGGGAACTCGTTGCCCAATATCTCGGCGGCGACATCGTGCAGCAAGCGGCCAGTCTCTGGCTCCAGACCTTTGGTGGCCCAGATAATACGATGGTCAGCCCTGAGCATGGGTTTGATTTGCTTGAGTAAATCAGCAAAACCATGGCTGGGTGTAACAACCAGTAAATCCCTACTGAGAGAGACGGCTGTGCTTAAATCTGCTTCTATGGCTAGGGCATCTGGGAAGATTGCATCGGGCAAATAACGTTGGTTACAACGGTTTCTGCTCATTGCGGCCATTTGCTTAGGATCGCGCCCCCATAGATAGGTGGGAATGCCGTTTCTGGCCAGACAAAAAGCAAGGGCGGTGCCATATGACCCTGCCCCCAACACTGTTACATCATTTTGCATCAGTAAATGCGCTTGGTGACTTATGCGTCTAACTTAGCCGGTGCAGTCTCTTGAGCTTCCTGTGCCTGTTGTGCACGCTTTTGCATGTATTGGGCGAATACCGCGTCAAAATTAACCGGCGCGAGATTAAGCGCAGGGAAAGTACCGCGATTAACCAGATTTGAAATAGTTTCGCGAGCGTAGGGGAACAAGGTATTTGGGCAAAATGCGCCTATCATATGAGCTTTGTTCTGCTCTGGCATTTCACCAATTTGGAAAATACCGGCTTGCTGAACTTCACATAAAAATGCGGTCTCTTCACCAAACTTAGCGGTTACTGTTACCGCTAACACTACTTCGAATACACCCTCTTCAATAACGGTGCTGCGGGTATTCAAATCCAGTTGAACTTCAGGCGTCCATTCTTTCTTAAAAATGGACGGTGAATTAGGGGTTTCAAACGAAATGTCTTTAGTGTATATACGTTGGATTGAAAATTGTGGGCCTTGTGCAGCAGGTGCTGCGGCGGCAGCGTCGTTAGTTTGGTTTTCGTCAGCCATGATGCTTCCTATTTAATGTTGTGTGCGCCTAAGCGGCGAGTAATTTGTCTAATTCATTGCGGGATTCAAGTGCTAATATATCGTCACATCCACCCACATGGGTTTTACCAATAAAAATCTGTGGAACGGTGTATCCGCCATTTGCCCGGTCGATCATTTCGTTTCTAAGCGAGGGCTGCTGATCCAAACTGAACTCTTGATATGTGACGCCTTTTTGCTCAAGCAGCGCTTTAGCGCGATGGCAAAAAGGGCAGTGGCCCTTGGTATAAATCTCTACTTTTGTCATGTGATTACTGCCTATTATCTATTTGCTGACTGGCAAACTTGCGCCTTGCCACGCATTCATACCGCCTTTGAGTACAGTAACTTGTTCAAAACCCGCTTTAAGCATCTGTGAAGCCGTGCGTTTAGCCGTCATGCCCATTGCACAGACAATAATAATGGGTTTGTCTTTGTGTTTTTCAAGGGTAGCGAAATCACCTTTGTTGAGTAATTCAGCTTTAAGTTGCTTAGCGCCTAGAATATGCCCCTTTTTAAACTCCGCTGCCGGACGAATATCAAGCACCATCGCGTCTTGCTTATTCATCAGTAACGTCGCTTCGTGGGTACTCAGTTCTTTCAGTGATGACAATTGACTCGCCACCATGCTATAAACGAGTGCCAACAATAAAGCCACAAACAAACCTGCCAAAATGTAGTGATTTGTCACAAACTCGATCACTTGATCCATTATTAATTAACCTCTTATGTGCTCACGCACCAGCAAAAAAAGTTAGCAAAGTATATAGATTTTAAAAGTAGAAACCAGCCCTTAAGAACTGTCCAGGGTGATTCAAGGAATAACTTATTGTTATCCATTTGGTTTTAAACAGGGAAATGGCCGTGACGCAAAGCAATGCACAGGATAATATGCCTAAATGTTAGCGAAGCTAAGCCAGCTTCTTTTGCTTCGCTGTACAAACAAACATACTACATGCAACGACAGCGGAGACCAACATGACTCAGGCGAAAAAAACAGTCGCACTTATTATCCTAGATGGATGGGGGCACAGAGAAGAAACTGACAGCAATGCCATTGCCCATGCCAACACGCCTGTATTAGATGAACTCAATAAAAAATACACCTCCACGCTTATTTCCGGCTCCGGTCTGGATGTGGGCCTACCCGATGGGCAAATGGGAAACTCTGAAGTTGGCCATGTAAATTTAGGCGCAGGGCGAGTGGTGTATCAAGACTTTACTCGCATTACAAAGGCGATTGAAGACGGAGATTTTTTTGAAAATCCGATATTACTTGAAAACATCGACAAGGCCATAAGCCAAGGCAAAGCCGTGCATGTGATGGGCTTGTTGTCGCCGGGCGGCGTGCACAGTCATGAAGAACACATTTTTGCCATGTTGAAAATGGCCGCCAAGCGCGGTGCCACGAAACTTTACTTGCATGCCTTTTTGGATGGTCGTGATACGCCGCCGCGCAGTGCTAAAGCGTCTTTACAAGCAGCCGATGGGGTATTTGCCGAGCTAGGTGTGGGTAAAACCGCCAGCATCGTGGGTCGCTACTATGCAATGGACAGAGACAATCGCTGGGATAGGGTCGAAAGCGCCTACAATTTAATCGCCAAGGGCGAGGGCATGTATGCGGTTGCCACCGCGGTGGAAGGTCTGGAAAACGCCTATCAGCGTGAGCAAAATGACGAATTTGTGCCAGCCACGGTAGTTGGTGATGCCGTGCCAATGGAAGACGGCGATGCTCTGGTATTTATGAACTTTAGAGCGGATCGCGCCCGTGAAATTACTCGCCCCTTTGTCGAAAAGGATTTTGCTGATTTCGACAAGGGCCAGCACATTGAGCTGAGCGCCTTTGTAATGCTGACTCAATATGCCGATAGCATTGACGCGCCTAGTGCCTATCCGCCGGTGCCACTGGTTAACGTGATGGGAGACTGGTTAGCGCAGCATCACAAGACCCAGCTGCGTATTTCCGAAACTGAGAAGTACGCCCATGTAACGTTTTTCTATAGCGGTGGCCGCGAAGCACTCTACGCCGGTGAAGAACGCATTTTGATCCCCTCGCCCAAAATAGCCACCTACGATTTACAGCCTGAGATGAACTCTGCAGAGTTGACCGACAAGCTAGTGGACGCGATTGAGTCAGGCAAGTTTGATGCAATAATATGTAACTATCCTAATGGCGATATGGTCGGTCATACGGGTAATTTTGCTGCAGCCGTTAAGGCCTGCGAAGCGGTAGATAGCTGCGTGGGCAGAATTGTTGCCGCCATCGAAAAAACTGGCAGTGAATGCCTGATCACCGCCGATCACGGTAACGCCGAGAAAATGGTTGATGAAGCTTCTGGTCAGGCCCACACCGCCCACACCAGTGAGTTGGTACCCTTTATTCACGTTGGTCGCAAATCGACAACCAGAGAAGGCGGTAAGTTGAGTGACGTGGCACCTACCATGCTGCATCTAATGGGAATGCCTCAGCCAGATGAAATGACCGGCAAACCCATTGTGACACTAGTTTAGATCACAAGGTGCTAAGTAGGTTGTTTACTAAAACCCACAAAACAGTAAACTATTGCTGTTTTGTGCTGTGTTTGACTACGCTGCTGGGTGGATTGTTTAGCACGAGCTTATATGCCCAGCAGAGCGATGAGCTGGAAGACATACAGCAGCAAATCAAAAGTAAGCAACAACAGATTAAAACCCAGTTGGGCAAAGCTAAGAAACTTGCAGAGGTCTTGAAAAAAGCGGAACTGGAGATTGCCACTACCGCCAAAGATTTAAACACCACGCAAAACAAACTCAGCAACAATCAAAGTGAGCAAAAGCAGCTTAATACTCGGCAACGGACGATAAAGAAACAACTCGATCAACAGCAAACTATTCTGGCCAAGCAGCTACGTAGCGCCTTTATGACTGGCAACTACGACTACGCAAAAATGCTACTCAACCTGCAAGATGCAGCCAAATTTGAGCGCACCCTTACCTATTATCAATATTTGAATAAAGCGCGAAAATCGCAAATTGATGGATTTCGCGCACTGGTAAAAGAATTGCAACAAGTGAATCAGGATTTACTGGAAAAACAGCAACAGCTAGAACAATTGCAAAGCGCACAAAAACAGCAAAAAGCCCAACTTAGCCAACAGCAATCAAATCGAAAAAATACCCTGGAGCAGATTCAAGCGGCCATTCAATCGGATGCCGCAAGAGTCGAGCAGTTGCAATTAAACGAGCAAAATTTGCTGCAGGCACTGGAAAAAGCGCAACGTCAGGCACAGCACCTAGCTGAACGCAGACCCGAGTCTTTAGAGGGCCTAAGCAAGTACAAAGGAAAATTATTACTACCTACGAAGGGCCGGTTACGCCGCTTGTTTGGTGATCGTCGCCAGGGGCAAGTGCGCTGGAAAGGGGTGTTAATTAATGGCACCGCCGGTAGCCCGGTAGTGGCGATTCATCATGCAAAAGTGCTCTATGCCGATTGGCTGCGCGGCTTTGGTTTGGTCACGGTGCTTGATCATGGTGATGGTTATATGAGTTTGTACGGTCATAATCAGGCCTTATTGCGTCAGGCAGGAGACACCGTTGAAGCGGGGGAGGCTATTGCCCTAGTCGGACAAAGTGGCGGACAAAGTAATCCCAACCTGTACTTTGAAATTCGCCACAAAGGTAAGCCCGTAAACCCGACAAAGTGGCTAAATTTTTAGTCTTAGGTCGCTTGGGATTTTATTAAAACCCAGTCCTGAACTAGGTTTTTTTAAATAAAAATAAAAATAAACATCACATTTAAGAGACGTTTCACATAAAAGTATAATTATTATATTTTATCGTCAATAGAAAGTCGACTCACAGCAGAAAAGAGCGTTCTCATCTGAACTTGTGCAACCCGTCTTTGCGGTGTTAGATCCAAGCTACACCTATTCGTCTGCACCTTGTTGATAACCTTTCACTTTACCTTCATCATTTAAATGAAACACTTCGCCAGATAAGCCACGAGCCCCGTTGTAGAAAATGGTAATACTATTAGCGCCACGTAATAAATACCGCTTTTCAAAACAAAGGTTTGGATATTTCACTAAGGCTTTTTTCCAGTATTCAGCAATATTTGCTTATCTTTTAAGGTGTCAGAGGGCTCACCCATAGCGCTAATGATCATCGGTGAAGACATTTCAAAGTCTTCTTCGTAGTGTGACAGAATGAGCGTTAAATCATGGGAATTCCATGCATTAAGCCATTCATCTGCGAGCTGTAAACTTATCATTAGGTTAGTTAAACTCAAAGTACA
>JAWUXW010000034.1:0-7206 GCA_034111125.1 Paraglaciecola sp. | reverse complement strand
ATGGGGAGTTAATCACTAGTTTGTCTGTCGATGTCAGCTTATCCATGGCAACAAATAATCCAAACGTAATGATTAGAGCGCTAGCCACTATGCTTAGCGATTTTCCGATTGCCGATAAATCAATGTTTGATGTTTGCTGTGGATACATAGGGTATTTCCACTCTAGTTGTTTTAGTTCTTAGTGGATAAACGCAGCAGGAATAGAAAAGGGGTTAAGTTAATTTTCACTATTGGCGAAAGAATGAAGTTGAGGAGGGGCAGGGGGGATTAGATAGCGGCGCTTTTAAGTATAAAGGCAAAATGGGCTTAAACCTGACATACAAAAAAACACCCTCTTAAGGGCCTGTAAAGTAAAGACTCTCAATTGTTGATACTTGCGATGGAAGGCAAGTATTGACACTTGCTGTCAACCTTAGGGCGTATTGTGATCTATTGATTTTTGCAAAGGCAGCTAAGTCATCACTTGTCCACTGCCGAAGTGTCAATCTTTCAGTTTTCAACATACCTTATTGATACCTTATAACTGTTAAATTATTCGGCCCATAAGAGTCGAATATTGATGTTGGATAATTATTTTATTTAATCACATAGGATGTTCTATAACTACGGAATGTAAATGAGAACCGAAAGCGGGATACCCCGCTCATTTTAAGAAAGCGGCCCTAACAAAAGCGGCAGAAAATGGCATGACGAATGCTGAAAGCTGTCCATATCGAAGTTCTAAACCTCTCCGACAGTTAATGGCCGTGGTTGCCTGCCGTCTATGTCTTTGAAACCATATTCTTCGGCTAAGGTTGCGGCAACTAGAACACCACCGGTTTTGTCCATAATATCAGCGTCGCTAGCCAGTGCTACAACTGCCCGCCCAACAAATTGTGGTGATTCTGAATTAGATAAATCCAAGAATTCAGCCCCTTTCATTACGGATTCAGTACGCACAAGGCCGGGATACAGAGAAACTGCCGCTACATTATGTTCGCGCAACTCTTGCGCCATACAAGCGACCATGTGATCAGAGGCTGCTTTCGCAACACTATATGCCACACCTTTGTCATTGCGTTGCGCGGCGAAAAACGACAGGTTTATTATTAAGCCTTGTTGCTGCATTAAAAGCGGTGCAGCAAGCACACTGGATACATAATGTGCTCTAACCCCTGACTGAAACATAGAATCCCAGCGAGAAGTGGGTAAGGTCCAAAATTCTTTTTCATTCCAAAACTCAGTACCGTCAGTAAAATGTTCGTAACCCCCCCAAACATTATTAACCAAAATATTCAGTTTCTGGTTTTCTGCTTCGATTCGTTTAAATACCGACTCCACCTCAGAATCAATACGATGATCACATTGAATAGCGGTGCATTCGCCACCCAATTTAACTATCTCTTCAGCCGTCTGATTAATTGTTCCAGCAAGGCGCGATGCAGACTTACCTTCGTCGACTGTTCTGCCAGTAATATAGACTTTTGCCCCCGCTTCGCCCAAGCAAAGGGCTATGCCTTTGCCGATACCACGACTTGCGCCGGTTACAAGTGCAATTTTACCTAGTAGAGGTTTCATTCAGATTTCCATTGTAATTAACATTGAACGAGCCACCTTTCCCTCGGTAGCCGGCTTTATTGTGTATCTTTGATTCATTTCCACCTTGCTCTTCCATCCCAGTTACCATTGGTAATCAAATCGCAATTTGTCTGTCAAGTCTAGTCAGAGCCCGCTGATAAAATATGTTCGCTCGAGTTTGAGCTGTTACTTAAGAGGGAAAAGGCGCGAAGACGCGCCTTAATATTTGCTGATTGTTATTTAACCTCAGTGCAGGTTATTTACTAATCTTCTTGTACTTCAGTCTATGTGGCTCGGTGATGTTTTGTCCGTAAGTGGCCTTCATCCAGTCCGCATATTCAGTGTAGTTGCCTTCGTAAAAATTGATCTTGCCTTCGTCCCGGTAATCCATGATGTGGGTGGCAATACGGTCGAGGAACCAGCGATCGTGAGAGATCACCATGACACAACCGGGGAATTCCAATAAGGCATTTTCCAGGGCGCGCAAGGTTTCTACGTCCAAATCATTGGTCGGCTCATCGAGTAGCAAGACATTACCACCGGCCTTCAGCAATTTGGCCAGATGCACCCGATTGCGTTCGCCGCCAGACAAGTCCTTGATGAATTTTTTTTGATCCGTGCCTTTGAAGTTAAAACGGCCACAGTAAGCACGGCTGTTTAGTTCAAAGTTACCAATGCGGATAATTTCCGAGTCGTCGGATATTTCCTGATACACCGTATTGTTTTCATTCATATGGTCGCGAAACTGATCCACACTGGCAAGGTGCACTGACTCGCCTATGGAAATATCCCCTGCATCCGGTTTTTCCTGCTCGGTGAGCATTTTAAATAAGGTGGATTTACCGGCGCCGTTAGGACCGATAATGCCGACAATCGCACCCTTGGGGATCTTGAAGCTCATATCATCGATTAACAATTTATCGCCGTAAGACTTTTTCAAGTGATTAACTTCAATCACCTTATCACCCAGGCGTTCGCCGGGCGGGATGAACAGTTCGTTGGTTTCATTACGTTTTTGGTAATCACCGGTGGTCAATTCATCAAAGCGGGCCATGCGCGCCTTACTTTTAGCATGACGGCCTTTGGCGTTGGAACGTACCCACTCCAATTCAGTCTTAATTGACTTCTGACGGGCACTTTCAGTGCGCTCTTCCTGAGCCAGACGAGCATCTTTTTGCTCTAACCATGAGGAGTAGTTGCCTTCCCAGGGAATGCCCTGGCCTCTGTCCAGCTCCAGGATCCAGCCGGCAACATTATCTAAGAAATACCTATCATGGGTAATGGCCACCACAGTGCCTTCATAGTCATGCAAAAAGCGCTCTAGCCAGGCGACAGACTCAGCATCCAGGTGGTTAGTGGGTTCGTCGAGTAGCAACATTTCGGGCTTTTCTAACAACAGGCGGCACAAGGCAACCCGGCGCTTTTCACCCCCGGACAAGGTACTAACATCTGCATCCCAGGGCGGTAAGCGCAAGGCATCTGCGGCCCGCTCAAGAGTGTTTTCTAAGTTATGTCCGTCTTTGGCCTGAATAATCGCTTCAAGCTCACCTTGTTCTTTGGCTAGGGCATCAAAATCCGCATCTTCTTCGGCATACGCCGCGTAGACTTCGTTGATCCGTTTTAGGGCATGGGCCACATCGGCCACGGCTTCTTCAACATTACCGCGCACATCTTTACTCTCATCCAGTTGAGGTTCCTGAGGCAAGTAGCCTATTTTAAGACCCGTCTGTGGGATAGCTTCGCCCTCGATGTCCTTATCGATGCCGGCCATGATGCGCAACAGGGTAGATTTACCTGAGCCGTTTAAGCCCAGCACGCCGATTTTTGCACCGGGGAAAAAACTGAGGGAAATATCTTTGAGAATAAATTTGTTCGGTGGAACGATTTTGCCCACCCGGAGCATGCTGTAAACGTATTGAGCCATGTTAGTTTGGATCCCTGGAAATTTTCAGCATTATATACCCAAGTCATTGCAAAACGCACTTTCAGCAGTAATTTAAAGGGATGCATGCAAGGCCATTAATTGCTCCTGCATAAATGGCATTTACACCATCCATGGCGATCGCGGATATTTGCTGGTCTAGTGCTTATAAAGTCGTCATAGGAGTTTTTTAAATTGATCGCTTCAATTGTACAGAATCGTTCTGTTAAACTCCGGGGGCGCTTAGTAAATGCCAAAAATCAACAATTAAAGAATAAACGGGGATCCCATGAGCAATACTCAAGCACTATTAATGGTTGCGCTGTTTTATACAGTTCCTCTGCTGGCCAGTACCAATATCGAAGGGCTCGAAGAACCGCTAGAAAAGCAAATCGATCAGCACCGACCCCAGTCAATAAAACTGCTTAAGCAGGCAGTTGATATTAACAGCGGCACCATGAACTTTGTTGGGGTGAAGCATGTTGGTATGTTGTTTAAGGCTGAATTTGATGACATTGGTATGGATACTCAATGGCTTGAGGGTGAGGCCTTCGGCAGAGCGGGCCATTTGCAGGCCCGCTATTTAAGTACCAATCCACAAGCGCCGAAAATTCTGCTGATTGGCCACTTAGATATGGTATTTGCCAAAGACGACTCCTTTCAAAAGCACTCAGTATTAGGTGATCAGAAGATAGCAGGGCCGGGGATCTCTGACATGAAGGGCGGTGATGTGATTATTATCGCTGCCTTAAGAGCACTTAAGGAACTTGGCTTGCTGAAAAGGCTCAGTATAAAGTGGTGATGACCGGGGATGAGGAAGCCAGTGGTCGCCCACTAGCCTTATCGAAAAAAGCCTTTGTCGACGCAGCCTTGTGGGCAGATATTGCCCTGGGTTTTGAAGACGGTGATGGTAATATCAATACCGCGGTTACCTCTCGCCGTGGCTCGGTGAACTGGAATTTAAGTGTCACCGGCAGGCCTGCCCACTCCTCACAGATATTCTCCGATAAAGTCGGCGATGGAGCGATATTTGAAGCGGTGTGTATGTTGAATGAATTCAGGGTGCAACTGAAAGATGAAGTCCTGCTTTCGTTCAATCCAGGCCGAATTGTTGTTGGTACCAGGGTGACGGAGGATGTTAATGGCTCGAGCATGAATGCTTTTGGCAAAACCAATGAGGAGGCTAAGGCGTTATTGGTCAAAGGCGGTATTCGCGCGGCAAGCCCAGAGCAACTCGTGCGGGCAAAACAGCGTATGCAGCACATCGCGGCGCAAAATCTTAATCATACGTCTGCACTACTCACTTTTGCCAAAAAGGCCCACAAGGCGGCCATTTTACTGTATCGACTTTCTAACTGACCCGAGTCAGAGAAAATAAAATTAATAAGGAAAATCATATGAAATTAGTATCCTGGAATGTGAATGGCATTCGGGCAGCAATCAAAAAAGACTTTATGGGGTCGTTCGCAAGCATGGACACCGATGTCCTTTGTCTGCAGGAAACCAAAGCCCAGGACGAGCAAGTTCTGGAGGCACTGGTCGATATTGAGGGTTACCATATTGTCACCAATTCAGCGCTTAAGAAGGGCTATTCGGGTACAGCCATACTCAGTCGCAACAAACCCCTTAGTGTGGCGATGGATATGGACATCGTGGAGCATGATCAAGAGGGCAGGGTGATAGCCGCCGAGTTTGAACAATTTTACCTGGTGACCGTTTACACGCCTAATTCTGGCAGTGAACTCAAGCGTCTGGACTATCGTCAACGCTGGGATGCCGACTTCCTTGTCTACTTGAAAAAACTAGAAGAAAGTAAACCAGTCGTAGTTTGCGGTGATTTAAATGTCGCCCACACGGCCATTGACTTGGCTCGGCCAAAGCCCAATTACAACAAAAGCGCGGGTTTTACTCAGCGAGAAATTGATGGCATAGATAATCTGATCAGCAGTGGATTTATCGATACCTTTCGTCATGTTAAAAATGATGAAGTTAAATATAGCTGGTGGAGTTACCGGGCCGGTGCCAGAGGGAAAAACGTTGGCTGGAGGATAGATTATTTTCTGACTTCTCCAGCGCTCCAAGAGCATATCCAAGACGCTGACATCTACAACGACATTCTTGGCTCTGACCATTGTCCGGTCACCTTAACACTAGACTTTAATAAAGCTTAGCCGGTGATGAGTCTATTGACACTGCTAAGCTATGCCCCATGGGGGTAGTTTAGTGATGATGCCGGTGATGGACACAATTTTTCGACAAGAACTCGCCGACAAATCGGTCTTAAATCTAGTGATCAGCGAGACGTGCTTTAGTGGACGTTATTGATTACATCATTCGGTTATAGAATATCTGTCAAACTGACTATACAAACAGCGTAAAACATCTAGAATATGCGCAGTTTTTTAATACTATATTAACTATCCCTATTACCGCCGTTTTTGAGGAGAGACCATGCTAACACGTGATATGAATATTGCCGATTTTGACCCGGAACTAGCTCAGGCTATTGCCAATGAAAATCAACGCCAGGAAGATCATATTGAGTTAATCGCGTCAGAGAACTACTGCAGTCCTCGGGTACTAGAAGCCCAGGGCTCACAGTTGACCAATAAATATGCCGAAGGCTATCCTCATAAACGTTATTATGGCGGCTGTGAATATGTGGATGTGGCCGAAGACTTAGCCATCGAACGGGCCAAACAGCTTTTTGGTGCCGATTACGCCAATGTGCAGCCTCATTCTGGTTCACAAGCTAACTCTGCAGTGTTTATGGCTTTGCTGAACGCCGGCGATACCGTATTAGGTATGAGCCTGGCCCACGGTGGTCATTTGACTCACGGCTCTCACGTTAATTTCTCCGGTAAAACATACAACGCAGTGCAGTATGGCTTAAGCGAAGCGACCGGCGAAATCGATTATGAGCAAGTGGAAGCACTCGCTGATGAGCACAAACCCAAGATGATCATTGCTGGCTTCTCTGCATATTCAGGCATCGTTGACTGGCAGCGTTTTCGTACCATCGCCGATAAAGTAGGGGCGTTCTTGTTGGTTGATATGGCTCATGTAGCGGGCTTAGTTGCCGCCGGTGTATATCCCAACCCTTTACCCCATGCCCACGTAGTAACTACGACTACGCACAAAACGCTTGCCGGCCCCCGTGGTGGCTTGATTTTGTCCTCTTGTGGTGACGAAGGTATGTATAAGAAGCTGAACAGCTCGGTGTTTCCAGGCAATCAAGGTGGCCCACTATGCCACGTGATCGCGGCCAAAGCAGTGGCCTTTAAAGAAGCACTGCAGCCAGAGTTTAAAGTGTATCAGCAACAAGTGGTACTCAACGCCAAGGCGATGGTTACAGTACTGCAAGAAAGGGGCTATAAAGTAGTCTCCGGTGGCACTGAAAACCATTTGTTCCTGCTTGATTTGATTGATAAGGATATTACCGGTAAAGATGCCGATGCCGCCTTAGGCAACGCCAACATAACCGTGAATAAAAACTCGGTACCCAATGATCCTCGTTCACCCTTTGTCACCAGTGGTTTGCGCATAGGCTCACCGGCTATCACTCGCCGAGGCTTTAAAGAAGAGCAGGCCATGCAAGTAGCAAACTGGATGTGTGATGTGTTGGATAACATTGAAGATCTCACCACCATAGAAAGGGTTAAAGGCGAAGTCGTAAAACTTTGTAATACCTTTCCGGTTTATGCCTAAAGCTTAGTTCTTTATTGACA
>JAWUXW010000033.1:0-13040 GCA_034111125.1 Paraglaciecola sp. | reverse complement strand
GTGTACCGAGGGCAATATCCTCAATGACTAAGTCTGGATTCCACAACAATAAATCAGCAATCGAAAGAGCGTACAGTTTAGATAATTGATAAAGGGTTTCGCCACCTCTTATTGAATGAAAGGTCTTAGTTGGGGGGGGCTTCATTGATGTTGATTCTAACTCTGACTCCGATTTCGCTGTTGGTTCAAGGGCGATGGGGGTAATTTGAGCAGGCTGCACGAGCATTTGAAGTTTCGGCACGTATTGACTATTCGGAAACAAAGCGCGCAAATGCTCATCCATTTGAAGTGCATTATCTGTAATCCCTAAGGCGCGATAAACTTCAAAAGCTGTCCACAATATTTTAGCGTCGATAGTCGTCTTGGTCTCTTCGAACTTTGCTATCCATGACTTTGCCGCTGAATATTGCTCTTGCTCAATACTGTTCCGAGCCAGTGCAAGGTAGGAGAAGGGTTGCACGGGTAAGGCGAAATTGAGTTGCTTGAACAAATCATCCGCTTCCTGCCATCGTTGCCCATTGAAAAAGCAGACCCCGAGCTTACTGAAAGTGGAGTTGATAGTATCAATCACTTCAGCAGTATCGATAAGTGCTGCAGCATAAGCGTCTAACGCTGGCCACTTTTTTTCCTGACAGAAAAAATCAAGCAAATCCGGCGAAACCTGAGTGTGATGAAATGGAGTAGTGAGTTGATTGTAGGCCAACGAAAATAAAAAGGCTTGCTGGGCGCCAATGGTATCCCCCTCGGCTGCCCGCAATTCTGCTAGGGTTATCATTGCACTCGGATTCGACTCAGGATCTTCTATCTTTTGGAATTGTTCCCGAGCTTTGTTGATATTGCCAATTTGCAAGTAGGCTTGCACATAAGACAGAATGATTTTATTAGAATGAGATACGTCTCTTTGCACGGACATGGCTTGGGTTTCAGCTTGGTTGAAAGTACAACCTAGCAGCATGAATATCCCGCTAAACACTAATATATAATGCAGCAATCGATCTACTCGCTCAAAATGACTAACCTTAACGATTTTAGCATTAATCGGTCAATTTCTATCTAGTTAATTTGCAGTTTTACTCTGTCTATCTTTGAATGAAGTGTTTGCATGTAGCTGGATAAAAATCAACACAAAACAGGCTTAACTACGGTAAATAATATTGCTGCAGCCACCAAATAAATTGGGTGTGGATTTTGAGCAAATAGCAATATCCTGTACCCTGATTTAACACTCCCAGCCCATGATTTTTAAAGAGATACGATGCAAACGATCCCGCTAAGTAATTTGGTGATAAGTGCGATACCGGCCTTACTAGTGGTTGGCATCATGCTTAAATGGTCACTAGACGCAAAAATGTCATGTGGGCAATATTGCGCATGCTCAGCCATCTGTTAATAATTGGCTATTTTCTTGCGTTTATTTTTGAGTCAAACAGCACCATGCTGGTGCTAAGCGTGATGCTATGTGCTGCGAGCTGGATTGCACTGGGCACCGTTCGCAAAATGCGCAGGCCTTTGTTTCTCTATGCCCTGCTTGCCATTTTACTGGGAGGAGGCCTGAATATACTGGTAGTGAGTCAGGGGTTTTGGCCTTGTCACCCTGTCCTTTATTCCCCTGGCGGGCATGATTTTTTCCAATGCTATGAATGCGGTCAGTTTAGCTGCAGAGCGCTTACTCAGTGAACTTAAGCATGATAACGACTTCGTTCTGGCCCGAAATCAGGCCTTTCAGACATCGATGATCCCGATGATTAATTCACTTTTTACAGTTGGTATAGTTGCACTGCCAGGCATGATGACCGGGCAGATTTTGTCTGGGGTATCACCACTCATTGCTGTGCGTTATCAAATAATGGTGATGTTTATGACATTCGCGGCATCAGGTATTTTGTCGGCAATTTTTTTGCTTTTAAGTAAAAACAAATGCCAGGCCGAGTCTGCCAAGGAGCTGTAGATTGTTTATCAAAGGCAAAAGACATGTTGTCATTCGGCTCTGAACCTGAATTTTGAGGTCGTTTGGGTATATAGTTGCTATGTTAATTGAAAGTTTTTACAACAATAGTCTATCTAACAAGAACAATATTTAATTGGGAAAAAAATGAAACTTGTCGAACTTTATTTACCAGTACAAAAACTACTTGATAAAACGCTAACTTTTGAGGGGGTTGCTCCTTTATTGCTTCGATTATACCTGGCGCCTATTATGATCCAGGCTGGTTGGAACAAATTAAGTCATTTTCAAAATACCGCAGACTGGTTTGGCAGCCCGGATTATGGACTGGGTTTACCTTTTCCAGTGTTGATGGCATCCCTTGCCATTTCTGCTGAAATCATCGGTGGGGTTTGTATTCTGATCGGTCTGGCAACAAGATGGGCATCTATTCCTCTCATGTTTACCATGCTGGTAGCGGCATTTTCGGTGCATTGGCCTAATGGCTGGGCAGCGATTGCTGATGCGTCCAGTTGGTTAGCAGATGGGACTATTTTGTTGAATGAAACGGTGATGAGTGCGCCGGAAAAACTCGCTGCTGCCAAGGGTTTATTAGAAGAACATGGTAATTATGAATGGTTAACATCAAGCGGTAAATTTGTCGTATTAAATAATGGCATCGAGTTCGCTATGACGTACTTTATTATGCTGTTGTCTTTGTTCTTTACCGGCGGTGGTAAATTTACCAGTATCGATTATTTTCTGGCTAAGCGGTTTATGCCCGCCAAGTAAGCAATAATTAGCAAGAATAAGCGGCTACTATATTTAGCTTAAAAAAAATCCCCTATCTGTATAGGGGATTTTTTTTGCTACAAAAGAAGGTTAAGTGGGGAGTTCTTATACCATTTCATCTTAATTGCTGCCCCTTTTTGCCCAATCCCGCGAACACATCTTTGTCACCCGTTGAGCGCTCCGTGTACTCCGTGGTAAAAACCCAAAGGCAAGTCACCACCGAGGTTACAGATTAATATGGAATTGAATTATTTGTTTTGCTCGAAATGCTCAAAGTCTACTTCTTCGTCTTTTTGACCTGCATTAGGATCGTTATAAACGTCCAAATCTAATTCGCCCTCACTTTTGCCGACGATGCAGGCGACCATGCAATCTCCGGTGACATTGACTGCGGTACGGATCATGTCTAGCAAGCGGTCAACACCAATAATTAATGCGATACCTTCGACCGGTAAGTTAACTTGCTGCAGTACCATGGCCAGCATAATAAGACCTACGCCTGGTACGCCTGCGGTGCCGATGGAAGCGAGTGTAGCCGTTAAGATAACCATCAAGTAATCACTTAAACTTAAGTCAACATTATAAACCTGAGCAATAAATACGGTTGCCACGCCCTGCATAATAGCCGTGCCATCCATGTTAATGGTTGAGCCCAAAGGAACGGTAAATGAGGCTACAGAGATTTTTACTCCCAGCTTTTTGGTGGCAGTCTCAAGGGTAATTGGCAAGGTCGCGCTGCTGCTAGAGGTGCTAAAGGCAAAAATAGCGGCATCCCGCATCTTACGCAAAAGTACTAGCGGGCTTAGGCCACTTAGCAATTTTAGAATAATGGGATAAGACACAAAAGCGTGCACGCCAAGGACAAAGAGTACCAGCAAGAAATATTTCAGCAGACTGGCAATGGTGTCGATGCCAATCGTGGCAAACAACTTTGCCATGAGGACAAAGACACCATAGGGAGCTAGATTCATCAAAATACTAACCAGCTTCATAATTACCGTGCTTAGGTCTTCAAATAGACCTGTTAAGCGTTTTCCTGCATCTCCGGTCATTGCCATGGCAATACCAAAAAACACTGAAAATACGATAATTTGCAGCATATTCCCCTCGGCCATCGCATTGATGGGGTTGGTCGGCATCATATTAATAATAACCTGGGCGAGAGAGGGCGCTTCTTTGGCTTCATAGTTGGCTTGCGAGAGCAAATTAATTCCTTCTCCAGGCGACACCAATAAGGCAAAGCTCACCGCAATACTAATGGCTATCGCCGTAGTGCCGATATACAAAAGAACAGACTTGCCGCCGAGACGGCCGAGTTTACTTGGATCCGATAAGCTGGACGTACCGCATACCAGAGAGACAAAAACCAAGGGCACAACCAGCATTTTTAAACTGCCAATAAAGATTTGGCCGACAACATTAAATATACCGTCTACTAAAAGTGCATACGTAGAAACCTCTATGCCGAATACACTAAAGGAAAAATCTCCGCTATCATCGAACAACAATTGTAACAAGGCGCCTATGGCTAATCCGGAAATCATGCCGATAAAGATCCTAGCGGTTAAACTATATTTGGGAGATTTTGCGGTGCTGGCATCGGTTTCGGTCATAGCAATCCTGAATATTTATTATTATTTAAAGTATCAATTAAACATAGACTAACAACTTTGTTAGCCAAGCTGAACAACTAATACACATTGTGCAAGACACTTTGTGATAACGGGTATCCAAGGATTAAATATATGAGCGTATGTTTCAGAACGATCTTGTGTTTTCTAGCATTATTTGGCGTTGTTGCTTGTGGCGGTGGCGGCAGTCTCGAACGTGACGGCGGCACGGGTGGTGGAGGCGTAGCAGTCACCATCGGTATTCAGCTGGCTGTCACCGATAATGAAGGTCAGGTATCTACTGACCTAACTAGTACAAATCCGCTAACACTGTCAGCCACGGTCTCTGATTCAAACGGCAATCTGCTCACCGACACCCTGGTGACCTTCTCTTTTCAGCCCACTGGTTTGGCGACCTTTTCTAATGACGCCGGCACGGCATCTACCGGTGCAGATGGCATTGCCATATTGGCCTGGTGGTGGCCGACGGTTCTGGCTCTGGAGAGATCATTGCAACCATCGGCACAGGTGAAACGGCAACCACTACCTTCACCTCTAGTGGCACTGCGCAGCAAAATGAACAGCCTGCATCTCTGGACTTATTTGCCAGTTCTTTTCAACTGGCATCAAGTGGTTCGGACGAAATAGAACTGATTGCACTGGTTAAAAATACCCAAAACATTTTGATGGAAGGTGTCGATGTTACTTTTTCTGTTACCGCAGATGGTGCATTGCAGGTAACACAAGGACAAACTGGGGCCGCCGGAACAGTCAGGATCTTATTAACTCCCCAAAATAAACCAGAAAATCGCACTATTACCGCTACCGCTAGCGTTGATACTTTGGTGGAGGAATTGGCTATACAGGTTGCTGGAACCGAAATTACCATTAATGGGCCAAATTCTGTGATCCTGGCGGATACCGCTGAATTCACTATATTTTTGGCTAACTCGGATGGTGTGGGTATTGCCAATCAGGCCGTACAACTCACTTCACAAAATGGCAACCCCCTAAGCGACGCATCGACCGTTACTGACAGTGAAGGGCAATTGACCGTGAATTACACGGCCAGTCAATCTGGCACTGACGTACTTACGGCCACGGCATTAAATGCTACCGGCTCCCTTAATATAGCTGTTCAACAAGACCAGTTTAGTTTCACAACAGTGCCAGACTCGGATATTGACCTAGGAACATCAGCATCATTAAGGGTTACCTGGTCCAAAGATGGCGCAGCATTTTCTGGCGGTGCGATTACCTTTACCACCACCCGAGGTACCCTGACAACGTCTGCTACAACAAGTGATGCCAGCGGTAATGCCAGCGTGGAAATACAATCGAATAATGCCGGTGTGGCAGTGGTGTCGGCCCAGGGAACCGATGCAGACGGTAATATCGTTAACACCAGAGAGACAATTGAGTTTGTTGCAACAGACGTTGATAACATTATTGTCGCGGCTAGCCCTAACGATATTGGACCGGATGGACAAAAGAGCACCATTACAGCGGTGTTAAGGGATCTTGACGGAAATTTGGTGAAAGGTAAAACTATCAACTTTACCAATGATGATGTTAGTGGCGGAACGATCTCCCCAGCTTCTGCCGTGACAGATAGTAACGGTATTGCTTCGACTGTTTACACCTCGCAGTCGGTTACTAGTGAAAACGCCATTGAAATAACAGCTACTGAGCCAGAGTCAGGGATTTCTGAGAGCACCAACTTGACGGTAAGTGGTCGCGCACAATTTATTTCAATAGGAACCGGTAATAAAATCCAGATACCTGATGACGCGACCTATTTGAAAACCTTTGCGGTATTTGTAACGGATGCAAACTCTAACCCGGTCAGTAATGTTAATTTAACGGTGACCGGCACACCGGTTAAACCCACCGAATTTTTAGTTCCCAAGGCCGCAGCCGGCGATCCTAACTTTCAGGTTATTCGGCCTGCATTTTACAAAGGGTATTGGTCTGCATTTCCAAGTATTGAAGATTTCGAGTTCTGGGTCCCGAATCGCACTATTGGTTGTTCCAATGAAGACGTGGATGATGATGGCATTCTTGATGAGTTAGCCGATACAACAGAGGATACCAATGGTGACAATGAACTTACCCCGGGAAACATCGTATCCATCGACAGTAACATTTCTACCGACGAAAATGGTCAGGCCCTAATAAATATTCGTTATGCTAAGACATTTGCTGCCTGGGCAACCATTAAAATAACCGTTAGCAGCCCTGTCTCAGGAAGCGAGTCACGAGCCAGTCAATTCTTTACCCTATCGGCAGCGACAGAAGATTTAACTGAACAAAGCAATGCGCCCAATAACAATTTTTTTGGTTCGGGTTTGAATTTTGTTGATGATCCTCTTAATCCTGGAACCTCTATAGATGATGGGGCTAACCTAATGTGTGAGAACACGCTTTAGCAAAAGTTAAGCAATAAATAGTAAAAAGCCGCTGTCGATAGTTAATTGATAGTGGCTTTTTTATTTTTTTCTCCAAAATTTAACCTTGTTGAAATGGATAAACCGAGCCTAAGTTAAGCAATTGTGTGAGTTCGTCCAGGGCAGTACGAGATTCCATTAGCAGCTTGGGATCGACCAAGTCGGCTACCTGCAATTCATCTCTATAGTGTTTGTCCACCCAAGTATTTAAACGGTCGAACTGAATATCGTTAATTAAAGTGCTTTGATTCACCCCACTGAGCTCTTGCTCGGTCATCGCTACTCGCAGGCGTAAGCAGGCCGGTCCGCCACCGTTGCGCATACTTTCTTTTACATCGAAAAATTTCACCTGCTTTATCGGCGTGTTTTGTGTTACCAAACCGGCCAGGTATGCCGCTACCCTTGGGTTTTCTTGGCAATTCGTTGGGGCAATAATTGCCATGTCACCACCGGGTAAGGTGATGATTTGGGTGTTGAATAAATAGGTCTCAATGGCATCTTGTACACTCACATCGTCACTGTTTACCTGGATAAAATGCAGGTCTTGCTCGCCAAATTTATGTTTTATTTCAGCAAGAGCTGCGTCGGTGTTGTAAAAGGCCTGCTGGTGGTAAAACAGTACATTTTGATTGCCTACGGATATTACATCGTTATGGAATACACCTTGATCGATCACATCCGGGTTTTGCTGGATGTACACTACTTTTTCATCACTTAATCCGTGTAAGCGGGCGACCGCCTGGCATGCTTCATAGGTTTGTCTGGCTGGGTATTTGATTGGCGCAGGTTTGCTACTGTCAAAGGCATGTCGACCATAGACAAAAATCTCTATTCCTGGTTGGCCGTATTTGCTGCATAAACGGGTGTGGTTAGCCGCGCCCTCATCACCAAAGTGTTCGTTATCCGGCAGGTGAGTATGATGAGCAAAAAATTTCTCATTAGCAAAAGTAGCCTGCAAAATCCTGCTTGTTACCCGAGGCTCCAGTGAGCGGTGGTACTTATTGGTTAAATTGGCAGGGGTGAAATGAATGCGTCTATCCAGGGTATCTGCACTGGGCGATACCGTGGCCGCATTGGCGGTCCACATACTTGAGGCAGAACAACAGGCCTGAAAAATAGCCGGTGCCTGTTTAGCTGCCATGGCCAGAACATTGGCATCAGTACCAGTGAAGCCCAAGCGGCGCATTGAATTGATATCAGGACGCTCCTGTGGCGCTAGGACCCCTTGAATCATGCCAAGGTCAGTAAGGGCCTTCATTTTCTTTAAACCTTGCTTAGCGGCCTGTTTGGGGCTGCTGGAGGCGCGGGCATTACTTTGTGAGGCGACGTTGCCAAAAGACAATCCTGCATAGTTGTGGGTGGGGCCCACTAAACCATCAAAGTTAACTTCAAATTGTTTCATTATTTCCTCGTTTAACCATGGCTGGAGTAACCCCCCAGCGACTGTAAATAGACCTGATTTAGCGATAGCAACTTGTCAATCAGGTGTTAGTTGGGGGGATTATACTGCTTTTATTGATACTGCCAATAAGGCTGTTTGATTTGTGTACAGCAAAACTGGCCTTACTAAAATTATTATCGGGTAAGTATGAAGAAGATCTTGTTTTCTATTCATTTTGTAGATATATGTTAAAAAGCAATTTGTAGTGATACATTAAGAGTTTAGTACCCTATAATTCAATAATTCTATTTAAATCAAAGGTTAAGACTAAATATATGGCAAAGTCTCTAGTCATTGTCGAATCACCGGCAAAGGCGAAAACAATAAATAAGTATCTCGGCAAAGATTTTATCGTTAAATCGAGTGTTGGGCACGTTAGGGATCTTCCTCACAAGGCTGTGGGCAAAGTTGCGCCTAAAAAACCAGCAAAAGAGCTGAAATTATTATCTGAAAAGAAGCGCGAAACCTATCTGCGCGATTACGAATACAAAAAGCTAGTAGACCGAATGGGCATCGATCCCAAAAATGATTGGCAGGCACATTACGATGTGCTCGAAGGCAAAGAAAAAGTTGTCAACGAGTTAAAAAAATTAGCCAAAAATGCTGACACGGTTTACCTCGCAACGGATTTGGATAGAGAAGGGGAAGCAATTGCCTGGCACTTACGGGAATTAATCGACGAGCCCGGCAAAGATTTTCAACGGGTGGTGTTTAACGAGATCACCAAAAATGCCATCCAGGAAGCCTTTTCCAACCCTGGTAAACTGAATATTGAGCGAGTTAATGCCCAACAAGCCCGGCGTTTCTTGGACAGAGTGGTAGGCTTTATGGTCTCGCCATTGTTGTGGAAGAAAGTGGCCAGAGGTTTGTCTGCAGGGCGAGTGCAATCCGTTGCTGCCCGTTTAGTAGTTGAGCGTGAACGAGAAATAAAAGCCTTTGTTCCCGAAGAGTTTTGGGACATTCATGCTGTTCTAAACACCGCTAAAGATGCTAATTTGCGCATGCAGGTCGTCAAGCAAAATGCGAAGGCGTTTAAGCCGGTCAACAAGACGCAAGCCGAGGCTGCGGTTAAGATTTTGCAAAGCGCCAATTTTCAGGTTGCCAGTCGCGAGTCAAAACCGACGCAAAGTCGTCCATCTGCTCCCTTTATTACCTCTACTTTGCAGCAATCTGCCAGCACACGTTTAGGCTTTGGGGTAAAGAAAACTATGATGATGGCCCAGCGCTTATACGAAGCGGGGCACATCACCTATATGCGAACCGATTCAACCCACCTCGGTAAAGAGGCGGTAGACAGTTGTCGTGAGTATATTACTGATAATTTTGGTGATAAATATTTACCAGAAGCCCCCCTTAAGTACGGCAGCAAAGAAGGCGCGCAAGAGGCTCATGAAGCTATTCGCCCTTCTAACGTTTTGCTTAAATCTGAAGCCGCAACCGACGTTGAACGAGATGCCCAGCGCCTGTATGAATTGATTTGGCGACAATTTATTGCCTGTCAAATGACCCCGGCAAAATATGACGCCAGTACTATTCGTGTCAAAGCAGCTGACTTTGAATTAACGGCCAAGGGCAGGGTGCTGAAGTTTGATGGTTGGACGCGAGTACAGAATCTCCAGCGCAAAAAAGGCGAGGAAGACTTCCTATTGCCGGATGTGCAAGAAGGGGAAAACGTGGCTCTTAAGGCCCTGGATCCTAAACAGCACTTTACCAAGCCAGTGGCCCGCTTCAACGAAGCATCCCTGGTAAAAGAACTTGAAAAACGTGGCATAGGTCGTCCCTCTACGTATGCCAGTATTATTTCTACCATCCAGGACCGTGGGTACGCCCGGATTGAAAACAAGCGCTTTTATGCTGAGAAAATGGGCGAAATTGTTAACGACCGTCTAATGGAAAGTTTCGACGATCTGATTGGTTATGATTTTACCGCCAATATGGAACTGCAACTCGATGCAGTAGCCGAAGGTAAGGCTTCATGGACCGGCGTGCTGGATGATTTTTATGTTGATTTTGAGCAAAAACTCGCCCTTGCAGAAAAACCACCGGAAGACGGAGGCATGCAGTTAAATCAGGCCGTGCCTACGGATATAACCTGCGCTAAGTGCGAACGTCCAATGAATGTGCGCACCGCCAGCACCGGGGTGTTTTTAGGTTGCTCTGGTTATAGCCTGCCGCCCAAGGAGCGCTGCACCGGTACCATGAACTTGACCGCAGGTGATGAAGTGGTCAAGGTTGAGGATGAGTATGAGGACGAATTTGAGACCGAATTACTTCGTGCCAAGCCTCGTTGTGATATCTGCAGTACGGCGATGGACAGTTACCTGGTGGACGAATCACGCAAACTACATGTGTGTGGCAATGCCCCTAGCTGCGAAGGTGTATATGTTGAAAAAGGCACCTTCAAGATAAAAGGCTATGAAGGGCCCATTCTTGAGTGTGACAAGTGCGAATCGAATATGGAGCTAAAAAGTGGCCGTTTTGGTAAGTATTTTGGTTGTACTAACGAAGAGTGTAAGAACACCCGTAAGTTACTCCGAAGTGGCGAAGCTGCGCCGCCTAAAGAAGACCCAACGTTTTTGCCTGAGCTAGAATGTATTAAGTCAGATGCGCATTTTGTCCTTCGCGATGGTGCTTCCGGGATATTTTTGGCTGCCCATAATTTCCCTAAGTCACGAGAGACACGAGCTCCTTTGGTTGCCGAGCTTGCGCGTTTTAGGGATCGCATCTCACCCAAATTTTATTACCTGGCCGATGCACCCGCTAAAGACCCAGATGGAAAGCCGACAATTGTTCGTTACAGTCGTAAAACCAAGCAGCAATACGTGATGTCTGAGAATGAGGAAGGCAAAGCCTCAGGTTGGTCTGCCTGGTATGAAAATGACAAGTGGAAGGCAGAAGACAAGCGTAAAAAACCCAAAAAAGAGGCAAAATAAACCGATAAGCCAGTAACTCTCGGTTGCTGGCTCACCGTTAATTCAGTACTCGGTTACTGGATATGGATGTCCAGTCATTGGCCAAGGGGCAATGCGTGTAGCACAAAAAAAATAGAATCAGGCTTCTACGTCATCATTTTGTGCTGCGAAAACTAAATTAATACATGGATGGATGGATGTATTAATTTTATATTAATTAAATAAATTTTTAACAGGTTTCAGCATGGCACTATCACTTCAAGAACAACTCCTTAAAGCTGGCTTAGCAGACAAGAAAAAAGCCAAACAAATCAAGCAGCAAAAGCACAAGCAGGCCAAGGCGCGGCAGCGAAACAACGTGGTGGAAACCAACGAAAGCAAGTTGGCGACTGAGCAGGCTCTTGAAGCTAAAAAAGCCAAAGACAGGGCGCTTAACCAGAAGACTAAACAAGAGGCTGAAAAGAAGGCCGTTGTGGCGCAAATTAGGCAGTTGATTGAAGTAAACAAACAAGTGCGGCGCAAGGGCGACATTGTATGTAACTTCAGCGATGCCAATGTGATTAAGCGTATGTACGTTGACCAGGCAACCCACAAAAGTATTACCCAGGGCAAGTTTGCAATTGTTAAATTAAACGACGGATACGAACTCGTTCCTAGCCCAGTGGCAGATAAAATCGCCGAGCGTGACGATAAATGCGTGGTATATCGTGCAGATGTGCTGCCAGAGCAACAAGAGAAAAACAGCCAGGATGACGATTGGTATGGAGATTACGAGATCCCCGATGATTTGAGTTGGTAGCGTTTTGCAGTGCATGGCTATTATTTGTACTAAGCAAAATGACGGAATATACTCTGCATTCCAGTTGATAAGCACAAGCAATTGGAGACAAAATGACAAAATTATTTCAGTGGTTTGGTTTGCCCCCCCCCAAGAGCAAAAAAAAACCTCAGCAATGGTTAAAAATGGCTATCCTACTAAAGTGGTAGGTCGTGGTGCGGTTATGGTAATGCGGTGCTGCAGGACGAAAATTTTCAACAGTTAAGAGCACGTGCTCAGACTATTGTGCGCAGTCAATCAGCAAGAGCTGCCTAGGTAATTATCCCAGGTCGCTAATTGGAAAACGGATGTTTCTATTACTTACTCTCCCTATCCTGGTTAGCGAGTTTTTCGTCTGCCCTCATCATCCTTTATTTAAACAAAAAATATATCGTAACGAAGGTCAATACCTCAGCATTTTCTAAATGTCGCCTGTAATAAAGCATGGCACCTTTTTGATCGGCATCATAATGACCGGTAATCGTAAGGATCGGTATATCCATCTTGGAATACTCTGCATTTGTTGGGGAGTATTGCGCCCAGTAGCTATCCAATTCTGGATGTTGGCTCCACTCTAACCCTACTCATATACATAGGGGGGCGATCAATTAATTAATTTTTTATAGGTAAGGAGAAATAGCATGGCTGTAGATATGTTTTTAAAATTGGAAGGTATCAAAGGTGAGTCAGTCGACGGAAAGCATAAAGATGAAATTGACGTCTTAGCTTGGAGTTGGGGAATGTCACAAAGTGGTACGACTCACGTTGCTCAAGGTGGTGGTGCTGGTAAAGTCAATGTTCAAGATATGAGCATTACTAAGTATGTAGACAAATCTTCTGCAACTTTGATGGCTAAAATCTCACATGGTGAGCACATTACAACGGCTACTTTGGTTGTTCGTAAAGCCGGTAAAGATCCGCTTGAGTATATCACGATTACTATGGAAGATGTTCTTGTAGCCTTGTCCAATATGAAATGAGTCTTAACTAATTGCGTGTTTCCAAAATGAAATGCGTCTAAAGACTTAAATTCTGCTCATGATCATAAGATGAAAGCGATCATGAATATAGAAAACCTCACCACTATTGAAGAGCTT
>JAWUXW010000032.1:0-14198 GCA_034111125.1 Paraglaciecola sp. | reverse complement strand
TTTTTGATACGTTCCAATTGACTAATAACATCTGTTAAGCGAATACCGAATTTGTCGTTAACTACTACTACTTCCCCATGAGCAATCAACGTGCCATTTACTAAAACATCTAGTGGCTCACCAGCAACTCGGTCAAGTTCGACCACAGATCCCTGGTTCAACTGCAACAAATTTCGTATGCTGATATTACTTCTGCCCACTTCCATGGAAATGGTCACTGGAATATCCAATATGGTATCCAACTTGCGCTTTTCGACCGGACCTATATCCCCATCGTCCTGCAACTCATCAAGCTGAGCGAGTTGCGCTTGGTCAATCAAGTCATCATTACTATCGCCCTCGTTTGCTTCTTCATCGGCTTGTTCGGCCATCGCTGCGGCCCAATCATCCATTCCGTCTTCTTCACTCATAACATTATCCTCTAATTACCTTACAAATCGTCTTCAAGCGTTTGTAATTCGGCGTCGCTGTCAATCCGGCGACCCCCTTTGGTTAATAACTGCAGCTCAGACTTAACAGAAGTCGGCCGCGGAATTTTTTCAATGATTTTTAAGGCCAAATTATCTCTGGAACGGCCCATTTTGGCTCTAAAGGTAGGTAGTTCCTCGATCATTACCGTAATATGCTCTGGCATATCAATTGGGATGATGTCGCCGGTTTTCATATCCATGATTTGCTTTAAGCTTAGTTCCACATTCATCATGTGAGTGGACAGTGAGACATTGACGTCCATAATTTCATCCCGCAGCGCTTTACTCCAGCGCAAGTCGGTATCTTCCTTATCGCTTTGTACACCTGCGTCTAGCAACTCACGAATAGGCTCTAACATGGCATAGGGCAAGGACACATGGAAATCGCCACCACCGCCATCCAGTTCGATGTGGAATGAACTGATCACTACCACTTCGGTCGGACTGACAATATTGGCCATGGCAGGATTCACTTCCGAATCTAAGTATTCAAAAGATACATCCATGACCGGTGCCCAGGCTTCTTTATAATCTTCAAATATAAGCTTGAGCAGCATTTGGATAATACGCCGCTCAGTGGGGGTAAATTCCCGACCTTCAATTTTGACGTGATAACGTCCATCACCGCCAAAGAAGTTGTCGACTAGAATAAATACCAAGCGAGCTTCCATGGTGATCAACCCCGTTCCCTTAAGGGGACGAAAGCGCACCATATTCAAGCTAGTGGGAACAAACAAGGTATGAATGTATTCACCAAACTTGATCATTTGAATGCCGTTAATTGATACCTCGGCCGAGCGGCGCATCATATTAAATAGGCTGACCCGCATATGACGAGCAAAACGTTCGTTGACGATTTCCAGAGTCGGCATCCGACCTCTGACAATACGATCCTGAGAAGAAAAGTCGTATTCGAGTGTGGAACCATCTGATTCACGACTCTCCTCGGTTTCCTCTTCTACGTCATCAACACCATGTAATAGGGCGTCAATTTCGTCTTGGGATAATAAATCACTCAAACTAACTCTCGCTTATAAACGTTTTCATGGCTACTGCATTACAAAGCCAGTAAATAACACTTGCTCTACCCGCTGATTACCCGTGATCTCTTCCATCTTTTTTTGCACTGCTTTGAGTGCACCACCTCTAATAGTAACTTTTCCCGCTTCCGTCACCAGATCATCCGCATTGGCGGTACTAAATACGCTTAGCAAGGTGCCTTCTACCAGAGGAATATGAATTTTTACTTTTTCTTCATTGTCGGCTCCACGCACCATCAACTGTACTTTAATTTCGACCAAGCGGTCTCGGGTTAAACCTGGCGCGTTAAATACAAAAGGTCTTGGCATGGCGACGTACAAGGCGGTACCGGTGGTTCCCCCGCTTGCAGCTGCTGTTTCGCCTGCGTTGTCCGTCATCTGCTCCATACTGTCTTCTGGCATAGGCTCGTCAGAGCCGCCCATAAAAAAGAAGGCTCCACAGCCCGCAGCGGCTAGCAACACGACGACAACAATAATAATAATGATCATCTTGCTTTTTTTGCCACCGTCTTCAATTTTCAATTCTTCTTCAGCCATACCGTTCTCTATTCATGTAAATTTGTCGCCATTATCTGCGAATTGGCCAAAATGGCAATGCTTGATACTTATACGAAGTAATCAATGCCACCCAATGCCCCATTGATGATGGGTTGTTGCATAAGGTTTTCACTTTCTTGCTCATCTGCATCACCAAGTTCTTCGCCATCCGGGCCAAAGCCGTCTTTACTCAAATTCTGCTCCCCATCGCTACCTTGTTCTTGCCGGACGGACGATTGACCCAATTCAATTCCCTGCTCGCTAAGCAACTCTCGCAATTTGGGAGTAGCGTTTTCCAGTGCATCTCGGGCATGGTGAGACTGGACCACAAAATTCACCGTGGCAGATTCTCCGCTTATAGACACTTTGATCTGCATTGATCCCAGCTCAGCAGGATCTAAACGGACATCGGCGACCAGTTGTTTAGCATTAACCATCCAGCGCACCTTTTCAGCCAATTGTTGATGGCCTTCTGGTTTAGCGATGTTAATCGCCTTATCAAGCTGAGTACCCAGCTGAGATGTTTGTATCTGAGTCTGTTTGAGTTGCTCTATTTGGATTTGCCCAGACTCTATACTAAGGGCATTGGCACTGCGGGCTTGAGACACATCCAGGACGGTACTAAGTTGCTGAGCAAAATCCACCACCTGAGTAAAGGCTTTGACCCTTACCTCGATTTGCTCGGGCTGTTTCACACTTATATTTGCTTTGCTCATGGCGTCTGCCACCAGCTCTGGCAAATCAATACCCGGCTCTCTTCCTTTTGCCAATTGAGACTTCAACTCTGCCACACCGCTTTGAAGCGCAGCAATAAACTGCTTGTTAGCCCCCTGGACACTTGACTCTAAAGTGTTGCTCAAAATTCGTTGCGCCAAATTATTCAAGGTCTTGTCGAGCTTGCCTTCGGACATATTTACAAGTAAATCAACAGGATCAACCTCTGGCTGTTTATCTGTCTTTAGGGACAATGTTTTTTCGATTTGCCCCGGTTTGAGCTGAATCGGCTGGGCGCTCACCTCAGCTTGCGCTTCATTTAAAGGTTGCAGCTGATTGCTAATCTGAGCATCGGTGCCATCAACAGACTTTGCCAGCCCGCTGAGTAACTGCGGGTTTATCTCATTCTCCAGGCTTAACCCCTCACTACTAAGGAGTCCATCCTCAACTCGGGTAATTTTTTCTGGGTCATCGCTAGCACCGACGTTCAGCAACAGAGCGAGTAATTCCTGATCCACTTTGTTGTCTAAGGCCAGCTCATCAGTGTTGGCTAATAATTGTTCAAGCTGATTAACAATATCTGATGTCTCACTGCTTGCTGGTACCAAGCCCTTGTCCTTTAACATCTGTGCTAATTGCTCTGTCATAATTGAACTGTCGGTGGACGAAGCATTTGAATCGACGCTATTCTCTGGTAAGGACTTAAGGGAGCCTTCAATAGCAAACAGCTGGGCAACTTGGCTAAAGCTCTGCTTAATTGCTTCATCCCCCTCATCTACTACTTGCAGTGGGTTCTCGTCACTTTGTGTATCCGCCAATTTGTCTGATGTCTTTAGCAAGCTATCAGAGTTTTCCCCTTGTTCCATATTGGCAAAACTTTGCAATTTCCCCACTAGCGACACCCAGCTATCGGTAAGCTGTGGTTCAATATCCACATGTAGCTCCGTGATATATTCAGGTGCAACAATGTCCCCATCGATATTCGATGGGCTGTCGTCATTAGTTGGTTTTTCGCCTCTGCCATTGTGAGGATTTTCAGCCTCATTCTTGTCGCGAGTGGCAGACCCACCCCCATCCGCAGAATTTTTGTCTCTTGTGAGGGCCTCTTGTACGGTCGCGATATCATCATCGCCACTAACACTATCCTTAGGCTCAGATTCAGCCACTTCAGAATCCGCCGATTTGCTGCTGACCTTATCCCTGTCATTCCCTGTCCCATCGGTGGCCGGCGTATTACTGCGTGTGGGAGAAGAAGATTCTCGTTGCTGCTGCAACACTTGACCAAAGCCACCAGCCAAACCAGCTTGATTTTGTTTATTTTGTCCGGTGTTTGCTGCAAAAGCGGCAACATCTGCATTAGGGGAGGCAACTTGTTGCATCATAACTACTGCCACTCCTTATTTATCGGAGATTGGGGGCTTGGTATAGGGCTTTCAACATCCATATTCATTAGTACTTGCTTACAAAACATCATCATTTCTACTCGCCCTAGCTCAATTGATATGCAATTTACTGTCTACAAGCCTAATACTCAGCAAAGACCATTCCAACTTAGCGCAATGTTGTTTTTTTATCAAAATCGCGGATCCACAACAAAGAGATTACCGACAAATAATTTAGGCGCGAATATATTTCTGTAATGAAATTTCATCGAGCATCTGTTGCTCTAATTTATCTTCTCTTTTTTGTGCCAGTCGATATTTTTTATCCAACAACATTTCAACTGCTTTTCGCTTGCGTTGTTGTTGTAACCATTGAGTTTTCCTCTGATCCGCCACCAGCAGTGCATTGCTTAAGACCTTTGACTGTTGCTCACAGGCTTTATCCAGTTTGCCAATGAAGAGCTGGTGTTGACCATAGGATTGCGCCCCAACACCTTGTTGCGCCTTGTTATGTGCCTGGAGCAAATAGTCCAGACGATATTGCTCCAGGCCACTCAATTTTTGCTTGTTGTCCTGAGCGTAGCGTTGGGCAAGTTGAAAGTTTTGTAGCACTTTTTGCTCTTTCTGCCGCTCCCAAGCTGCGACTTGTTCAAGTTGATCAGTGGCCATAAATTCCAGAAAAGTTGTGTTGTGAGTATAATTTCATCTGCCCTTATCCTTTGCCTAAACCACTGCCCAGGGCTGCCATGGCGTCTAGGCTTTCCTGATAAGTTAAGACTTGGTTCATACCCTGTTGCAAAAAGGCGTTTATTGCAGACTCGGCGTTTATCGCTAAATCAATACGGGGATCATTGCCCTTGGTATAAGCCCCGATACTAATCAGATCCCGGTTACGTTGATAAGTGGAATACACCTGACGGATCCGTCTGGAGGTTTGCAAATGTTCTTCGCTCACCACCTGTGGCATCACCCGGCTGATTGAGCCTTCTATATCGATGGCGGGATAATGAGTGGAATCAGCCAATTCCCGGGATAACACGATGTGTCCATCCAAAATGGCCCGAGCGGCGTCTGCTATAGGATCTTGTAAGTCGTCACCTTCTACCAATACCGTATAAAAAGCGGTAATCGAGCCCTGGTGCTCAGCCCCATTGCCGGCACGCTCTACTAGGGCTGGCAGACGGGCAAATACCGAAGGTGGATAACCCTTTGTGGCCGGTGGCTCACCCACTGCCAAGGCAATTTCTCGCTGTGCCATCGCATAGCGGGTTAATGAATCCACTAGCAGCAGTACATTTAAACCTTGATCCCTAAAATACTCCGCGATGGTCACGGCGGTCTCGCAACCTTTAAGGCGCATCAGCGGTGAAGTATCCGCAGGCGCGGCAACGACTACCGCTTTTTTACGTTCTTCTTCACCCAAAATATCCTGAATAAATTCTTTAACCTCCCGACCACGTTCTCCGACTAAGCCAACCACAACTACATCGGCGCTGGTGCCTCTGGTCATCATGCCCATCAGCACACTTTTACCCACACCGCTGCCAGCAAACAAGCCCATACGTTGGCCAGAGCCGACGGTGATCATTGAGTTGATCGCCCTAACCCCAACATCAATCGGTTGAGTAATGGGTTTGCGTAACAGGGGATTCATCGGCGGACGGGATAAAGGCACGCGTTTTTCTGCTTTGATTGCACCTAAGCCATCTAAAGGCTGGCCATTTCCATCCACTACCCGCCCCAACAAACCCATGCCAACCGCCAGACCCTGTTCCCGGTCAAGAGGTTGTACCCGGGATCCGGGAACGATGCCTTTAACGGCCTCCATGGGCATTAAATAGGTTATATTTTCGGCGAAACCGACTACTTCGGCTTCAATCTGACCGTCTACAGTTTGGATTAAACATTGACTACCAACGGGTAATTGACAGCCGACGGCTTCAAGCGTCAGGCCAATACCCCTGACCAACTTTCCAGCAGCCACTACCGGAGCCTGAGGAATTTGCTTGTGTAGGTTCTTAATTTTTTCTAGTAGAGCGGCTGACATTAATTAGCCCTTTTCTTCGGAATCTTGACTAATTTGCCCAAGCCCCTGCTCCAACAAAAATTTGTCCAGTATATCCCGCACCCTTCGCTCTACTGTTACGTCTACCGCATTAGCTTGGGTCACGATGTCGCAGCCCCCCCTGGACAAGGCCAGAGTTTCGACAAACACCCAGTTGTGCTTTTCAATGTCCTGTTCGGAAAAATGTTCCTTGATCAGCACAATGTCCTCCGGATGCAAATGGATTTCGTACTGTTTTTCGTGGATGGGCAAGGCCTTAAGTCCTTCGCTGAGGGCCTGAAAAATGATATCGCTATTATTCTTCACTTCGCTACGAATAACCGCTTTGGCTAAGGATATCGCCAATAGCACCAACTCTTGCTCAAGGGCCAACTCCACTGTCGACAAAGGCTTATGTAACTTCTCAGCGAGGTCACTCCATAGGGCAATCTGTTCTTTGGCCAATAACTCGCCACTCGCCAGTCCTTGCTCAGTGCCCTCTTTTAAGCCTAAGGCATGACCGTCTTCTTGACCTTGTTTACGTCCTTCAGCCCGTCCTTGCTCTAAGCCTTCCTGTTGCCCCTGGGCAAAGCCATCGGCCTGAGCCGCAGCGCGTATCCCTTCTATCTCCTGAGCCGTTGGCGGCAGGATCTCAATTTCCTCCTCTGGCGGCTCATATCTCCAATCACTGCGATGATTGAAGGCATTGGTTGTCTTTAGATCCAAGGCTTGCCTGCTATCTTCTACATAGGGCAAGTCCCAAGTTGTTACTTTGGCCGTGTCTTCATCTGGGATAGGAGGATTACTCACCATTGAGTTCCGAAACGGCTGGTATTATAGGAATTCATCACCGCCTCCTCCGCCAAGCATAATTTCCCCTGCGTCAGCCAGGCGACGGGCAACAGAAAGAATTTCTTTTTGAGCTGTCTCAACTTCACTAATACGCACCGGCCCCAGCGCTTCAAGGTCATCAATCAACATATCTGCTGCCCGTTTCGACATATTATTAGTAATTTTATCTCTGAGAGCATCGTCAGCGCCTTTAATCGCTTTGAGCAAGGAGTCTTGCTGTACTTCACGCAAAATCGTTTGTATGGCACGGTCGTCCACATCTGACAAGTTGTCGAATACGAACATTAGGTCCTGGATCTGCTGACTCATTTCTTCGTCTTGTTCGCGAATGGCATCCATCAATTGACCTTCGATATTGGTATCCAGATAATTCATGATATCCGCCGCTGACTTCAAGCCGCCCATTTTGGCTGCCTGAGTTCCCGCTTGTCCGGCAAATTGTTTTTCCATAATTTCGTTTAACTCTTGCAATGCGGCTGGCTGTACTTCTTCCAGATTGGCTACCCGCATCATTAAGTCCAAACGTACTTTCTCTGGGAATTGGCTTAAGATTTCTGCTGACTGCTCTGCGTCCAGATAGGACATAACAATGGTTTGAATTTGTGGATGTTCGTTACGAATAATGCTGGCAACTTGTTTTGAGTCCATCCATTTAAGTGAATCGAGGCCTTTGGCTCCGGTACCCATCAAGATCTGATCAATCAGGTTAGCGGCTTTGTCTTCACCCAAGGCAGAGGTCAAGGCTCGCTTGACGAAGTCCTGACTCTGGAATCCAATCGTACTGTAATTCTGGATCTCTTCGATGAAATGCTTATGCACAGACGTGATCTTGGCCTGGGTCATATCATCGATCTGGGCCATCGCCTGACCCAGTTTTTGTACTTGTTTAGGTTCGAGATGTTTGAGGATCTGCGCCGCATCGTCCTCGGTTAAACTCAGCAGTAAAATAGCAGCCTTATCGACACCTTCTAACTTACTTACGTCGTAACTGTTACTTTCTTGCGCTTCTTCAGCCATTACTTCGACCTTACTTTAATGAGGACGCTAGAGCTCATTGGTTTCATTTCAATACTATTCATCTTGCATTAACCAGTTTTTAACCACCTGAGAGGAAAGCTCGGGCTCATTTGCCACCAGGGCGCGAACCGCTTTAAGCACATCTCCATCTTTATGCAAATCAGGTAACATAAATGAGCCGTCGGAGGCAAAGCCAACTTGCGATTCATCAAATTCCTGAGTCAGCATACTAATCGTTTCATCACCTAAGTCGAGACCATCATCCGCATCAAAATCATCGGTTTCTCTGGTGTCGTCAGGGTAAATCAACTTGCGCAGCATCGGTCTTACCACCGCTAGAATTAGCACGATAATGACTAAACCGCCCATCAATAATTTTAGCATCGGTAAAAATCTGGGGTCTTCCCATATAGGCAGTTCGGCTGCGACTACTTGCCCTTCTCGACTGAAAGGAATACTCACAACTTCTAATGAATCTCCCCGGGTCACATTAAAACCAATGCCCCCTTGCAATAAACGACGAATATCTAACAATTCGGCTTGAGCTCTGGGGGCAAGGGACGTCGTGCCATCTGCTGCAACACTGGATATATAATCAAGGGCCACCGATACACTCAATCGGCGGATCACGCCAGTTTGTTGCTTGGTATGACTCACCGTTGTGTCTAATTCGTAATTTCGGGTCGCTTCTTTCGAACTGCGTCCTGGTGCAGCCCCTTGAGCGTTGCCCTCGGTAGCATTTTCTGGAATATTGGCGTCCAGAGGAGGTTGGTTAGTTAAAGCCCCAGGTATGCCGGCAATAATGCCGCCAATACTGTTATCTTCCGAGGTCATTTCACTGCGTATCGCCGGTAAATCAGGATTGTAGCTGCGCTGTGTTTGCTCGACCGCGGTGAAATCCATGGTGACATCAGCGGTAGCAGTATAATTACCCAGCCCCAAAACAGGGATCAAAATGGAGTCAATTTTCTCTATATATGCACCCTCCCGTTGCTTCTCCATATCGTATTCTTTTCTGGAGCGCGCCGATTCTGAATCTTGTGAACCCGAGTTGAGCAAACGGCCATTACTGTTAGTCACTGTCACCCGCGAAGGCTCGAGGCCTTGTACCGCCGAGGCAACAATATCAATGATCGAATTAACTTCTTCAGAGGAAATAACAGAGCCTCGACGGCCGGTAATAACCACAGTTGCGCTGGCTTTTTTCTCCCGACGAGCAAATACATTTTCTTTTGGCAGGGCCAACAGGACTTTTGCTCGGCTGACCGCCCTCATTTCCTCTACGGTGCGGGCTATTTGCTGTTCACGGGCGTGTTTCAAGCGTACTTTTTCAACCCGCTGACTGACCCCAAAACCCATGTCCTGCATGATTATGTCCGTGCCTTCAGATGATCCCTGGCTTAAACCCTGACGGGCCATTCCCAGCTTAGTATTCTGGTAGTCGCTACTGCTGACATAAACCGTATCCCCTTCCAGGCGGTAATCAATTTGATTTTGATCGAAATAATCCAGTGTTTCAATCAGCTCTTGAGTGTTCATTTTAGCCAAGGGGCGATAATCTGGCTCTTGAGCCCAAATTAAGATAAATACGGCGATCGCGACGCAAATAACCAACGCAACGACCAGAGTGAGTTGGCGCATTAAATCCGTATTGCCCAGAGAGTCCATAAAACCAGACTTTTGCTCTGCCTGGATGTCGTCGGCATAGTTGTCCATGCCGTTATCGGTCATCGCTAATTCTGTACCTGTTGCATCTGCCACTTATCAACTCCTAAACCGGCATACTCATGATTTGTTTGTAAGCTTCGAGCACTTTGTTTCGAACCTGCACTGTGGCTTCAAAGGCAATACCTGATTTCTCTTTAGTGACCATCACATCCGCCAGACTCAAGCTCTTGTCACCCATCTCAAACCTCATGGCCTGATCTTTCGACTCCAACTGCATGCTGTTCACGGTATCAATCGCACCGCTCAGCATCGCGGCAAAATTTTTGCCCGATGGGTTACCCTGAATACTGGATGTACCGGGTATACCCATCTGGCTTTCGGCTGCCATATTTTGCAGATCTTGATAAAGTGATTGCGCTTTTATATCCACGACATTGCTCCTTCGGGCAGTAGCCTTGTGCTCTGCACCGAGCATAACGGTAAGGTCAATTACCAGACGATGATTTTATGATTGACATGAGGACTGCAAACCTAGTGCCAACATATTTTCATTATATTTTTCAATTAGTTAAAAAAACAAAATTTCGATAAACATGTTATATGCCAGATAATTGACGGGAAATGTTGAATAGTGGATTTAGAATAATCGAGTAGGGTAAGGCTCATGCCTCATCCCTCTCACAGAACCTCACGTACGGACCTCGTATACGGCTCATGTATTCTCCACATTCCATCAACTTATTGTCTAAACGCTGATAGCGCAAGCCATCCTGTATTAACATACTCTATTGAATATAATCCGAGCTCCTCAAACCAGCTGCTAGGTATCGCAAAACTCGATAAAGGACTATGCGCATTACGCCATGAATTCATGGCAGTTTATACTTTAACTGCTTTAATCGTCGATGTAACCTTAATGGCTTTTTTACAGTACTCAATATAAGGTCTTTAAGCTTAAGAAACCAAAGTATAAGACCTTTAAACCGATCTTTAACTTTATTCCAATCTCGTACTACGCTACGCGGTTAAACAGGAGAAAGAGAAAACTGACTACTGGAGCAGGCTATAATACCAATCACCACAAGTAATTGGTATTAGGTAATATTAAGGAGGCCAAAAGGCTAAAGCTTCATTGTGAGGCAGTAGCTATTTTACCCCCGAAAGAACACTTGATTGAAGAAATAGACATAGAAAACTGCGAGAACTAGATTGCTTCAAAGCACTACTTGAACGTTTAGGCTAAAAATAAATTAGCAAACGAAATTAGAAGCGAGCCAGCGCTAAATTTTTGCCCGCACAACCGGTGTGCGAAGCACCTGCCTTAATAAAATGACTACGGTGATTAGGCCACTCTTAACTGCTCTTCCCGACTAGACAAGTACTCATTATAAGTACCCTTGAAGCTCACCACTTCCTGATCTTTAATTTCAATAACATGATTCGCCAAAGACGAGACAAACTCACGGTCATGGCTAACAAAAATCAGCGTGCCATCGAATTTTTTCAGAGCGATATTCAATGCTTCAATCGCTTCCATATCCATGTGGTTGGTGGGCTCGTCCATGATCAGTACGTTGATGTCAGACATCATTAGCTTACCAAACAACAATCTGTTTTTTTCGCCGCCTGAGCAGACCTTGGCTTTCTTGTTAAAGTCGTCTGCGGTAAACAACAAACTACCTAGAAGTGCCCGTACCGCTAAATCATCATGTTTAGGTGTGCGCCATTGTGACATCCAGTCGAACAAGCTTAGCTCGCTATCAAAATCAACAGTGCTATCTTGTGGGCAATAGCCGATAGTGGCGTTTTCAGACCACTTGATCGTGCCTTCGTTAGCTTGCAGTTCATCGATCAGGCAACGTAAAAAAGTAGTTTTACCTGCGCCGTTTTCACCAATCACCGCAAGCTTGGCGCCTGCTTCGAGGATCAAGTTTCCCTGACTAAACAGCGGGTGGTCTTCATAACCATGACCAAACTCTTCAAGCACGAGTGCCTGTCTGTGCAGTTTTTTGTGCTGCTTGAGGATGATTTTTGGTGTGCGTCGGCTGGATGATTTCACTTCGTCCAAAGTGATTTTTTCCATACGTCTGGCGCGAGAAGAGGCTTGTTTCGCCTTAGAGGCATTGGCTGAAAAGCGGGCGACGAAAGCTTGTAGTTCATCTATTTCAGCACTCTTTTTAGAGTTTTCTGTTAATAATTGCTCTTGAATGAGTGAGGCGGCCGCTTGATAAGATTCGTAGTTGCCCGGATAAATGCGCAGTTCACCGTAGTCAATGTCGGCCATATGGGTACATACAGAGTTTAGGAAATGCCTGTCATGAGAAATGATGATCATCGTGCACTTGCGTTCGTTCAAAACGGTGGCAAGCCAGTTGATAGTATAGATGTCCAGGTTGTTGGTTGGTTCATCAAGCAACAGTATGTCTGGATTGGAGAACAAGGCCTGGGCTAATAATACCCGTAACTTCCAACCGGGTGCCACCTGGCTCATCAAACCAAAGTGATAGTGCTCGGCAATGCCAGCTAACAGTAATATTTCGCCGGCGCGATTTTCGGCGGTATAACCGTCCATTTCAGCGAATATTGTTTCAAGTTCAGCCACATGCATACCATCCGCTTCGCTCATTTCTGGTTTGGAATAGATAGCATCCCGCTCTTGCTTAACTTTCCACAATTTAGTGTCACCCATGATCACGGTGTCTACTACGCTAAATTCTTCAAAGGCGAACTGATCCTGGCTAAGTGTGCCGACCTTGTCGCCTGGGGTGATGGATACATTGCCCGCAGAAGGCACAAGTTCACCACTGAGTATCTTCATAAAAGTGGATTTACCGCAGCCATTAGCGCCAATCAGTCCGTAACGGTTGCCGTGGCCAAATTTTGCTGAGATGTTTTCAAACAAAGGCGCGGCGCCAAACTGCATGGTGATGTTTGCGGTAGATATCAAAGGTGTATTCCCAAAAGTTTAAAAAATAAGATGTGTCATACCAGATAAACGGAAGGAACACTTAAGCGGCGCGCACTATATAGAAATAGCGCACTTATGTCGAGTAACTTTGTACATTAAATGCACAGTCATAGTCTTAATTGCGCTATAAGAAAGTCGCAATCTCATCTAAGGGCTTTTTATGCTGTGCATGTTGGGGGATAGAAGCGTCTTCAGCGGGGTAGCCGGCTATTAACAACATGTAGGGACGTTCATTGTCTGGTCGCTGACATATCTTGGATAAAAACGACATGGGTTTTGGCGTGTGGGTCAAGGTGGCTAGGCCACAGCTGTGCAGGGCATTGATTAAAAAGCCGGTGGCGATACCTACCGATTCTTGCACATAGTAGTTAGTGTGCTTTTCTTCAGCAACTAGCCCGCCGGTCTTCTGGCTAAAGATTGCGATTAACCAGGGTGCATGCTCCAGATAAGGCTTGTTAGCATCTGTGCCCAGAGGTTTGAGCGCATCTAGCCATTCTTCTCCACCGCGCCCAGCATAAAAGCCCTGCTCATGTAACTCAGCTTGTTCACGAACTTGTTTTTTTACATCTTGTGAATGGATCGCAACAAAATGCCAGGGCTGATGATTAGCTCCATTGGGCGCTGTGCCCGCTGCTTTTATGCAGTTTTCAATAATTGCCTTAGCCACCGGCCGCTCACTGAAACTGCGAATGCTGTGACGACGTTTAATATTCTGATAAAACTGCTCGGAACGATCCAGCATCTCCCCTGGAGGATATTCAATAAAGTCATTTAATGGCGAGGAGTCGTGCTCTTTCATTATTTTTTCCTGGCGACAGTAAAACCCCGACTAATGTATTTTATTTGGACTATTTTTACCAGAGTTTGTACTTTCAACAGGACGTAAAAGGCAAGATCAATAAGCCCTAATATTTGATTACAAATTTTCTAGCGAAGTAGTATAGATAGGGCATTAAATTGAATAATTTTCGACCACGTCAAAGGTGTTCCCTATGAGCAAAACCATCACAATTAATTCAAAAAACCACCTCATTATCCATGAGCCTCAGCCATTCTTAGAAGGCGATATGGCATAGGCGGTGTTCTTAGTGCCACAAACATAAATCTGGGTAGTAGCTGATCCAGTTCAAAGCGCCGATTGAATCGATAACAAAACTCTGCAAGATAGCGTGGTAGGTGTTTGGGATTAATGGCGTGATAAGCACCATGCATCGAAGTTTTGAAATTTCCTATCATGGTGTTGACCCATTGAAATGCTGTAATTTCGACACAAGTAGGGCCACCTCCTGTGACTATGCTCTGGTCTTCACAATTTGCTTTCTTTACAGCGCTAAAACAGGCTAATCCATCCGAGATAACTGTGCTTCCAGCTTGTAAATGAGTAGTGGCCCAACATTCAATTTCATCAAGTTTGAATCCTTTTACTACGTTCATATTCATTTTGATGGGATGGCCTGCGCCATTGAGCGAAACGGCAGCTTCAAAGGGGGTTTTGTTCGCAGAGCC
>JAWUXW010000031.1:0-7620 GCA_034111125.1 Paraglaciecola sp. | reverse complement strand
CTACGCTGATACAACTGACAAGACAATTTCCCCTCAATCACGTAGAACTGAAACATAGTATGACATGGTGGTAGGGCTTGTCTGCCACGGGCCGCATTTTCTTTAGGAGAATAGTTTGTATCGGGCAATACACTAGGGTTCCAGGCACTCACCACTAAACGTCTTGAGTCGGGGTTATGTTTAATTTGCTCGATCAGCTCACTAATTTGATCAACAACCAGACCATCGGCACCCTGCCAGCTGCGCCACTGCTGACCATAAACCGGCCCTAATTCGCCTTCTTCTGTAGCCCATTCGTTCCAGATTTTCACGCCATTTTCACGTAAATAAGCAATATTGGTTTCGCCCCTCAGGAACCATAACAACTCAATGATAATCGATCGTAAATTACACTTTTTAGTAGTAATAAGGGGAAAACCCTGATTAAGGTCAAATCGCATTTGATATCCAAATACGCTAAGGGTTCCGGTGCCTGTGCGGTCTTCCTTTTTAGTACCATTGTCCATTACATGACGCATTAATTGTAAATATTGCTGCATAAGGTTCTTCTCTAATATGACTTTTAACTAACCTAAATTAGGCTTGTTATTTTTTTGAACCCTTAGTCTTCACTGGGGCCTTCACATGCGCTGTTTCCGCAAACTTACCCTTCTTATATGCCCACAGCATTAGACCAATTCCTCCAATAATCATCGGCAGAGATAATATTTGCCCCTGAGAAATAAAGCCGCTATATAAACCGATATGCGCATCCGGTTCACGAAAGTACTCCACAAAAAAGCGAAAGCTACCGTAACCCGCCAGAAACATGCCGCTAACCGCACCCATTGGTCTTGGTTTGTTGGAATAAAGCCACAGCATGATGAACAATACCACGCCCTCCAAGGCAAATTCATATAATTGTGAGGCGTGACGGGCAACAGAACCGGCTCCCGGGAAGATAATACCCCAGGATACGTCCGTTGTGCGTCCCCAAAGTTCGGCATTTATAAAATTACCTATGCGACCAGCCCCTAAACCTATCGGCACCAATGGTGCAATAAAGTCCCCCACTGCAAGCAATGCACTATTCGATTTGCGGGCAAACCACCACACGGCTACTATAACCCCAAGTAAACCACCGTGAAAAGACATGCCCCCGGCCCATATTTTGAACAAATAAATAGGCTCGGCTAAAAACATCTCAAACTGGTAGAACATGACATAACCAAAGCGCCCGCCTAATATTACCCCCAAAAAACCCAAGAATAATAAGTCACTAAGCTGTTCTTTGTTCCAGGTTGTGCGAGCCAAACGTACGCCGGCCAACCAATAAGCCGCAGCAAAGCCAATTAAATACATCAAACCATACCAGCGCAGGTCGAGGGGCCCGATGCTGACGATGATGGGATCAATGTGTGGGAGCGTAATGTGACTGTTGATCATGTTATAAGTTCTATCCTAACAACATTCGCAAGCTGACAAGAACTAAAAAGCCGGCAAATATTTTCTTTAATAAGTGAGTGTTCAAACGGGCGCTTATTTTAGCCCCAAGACCAGCAGTAAATACAGAAGTAATCACAATACCTAAACTTGCTGGCAAATATACGTAACCAAAGGCCCACTGTGGTAACAAGGAGTTTTGCCATCCAGCCTGAATAAAACTTGCCGAACCAAATAGCGCTATAACCAAACCACAGAAGGAAGCGCAGCCAATCGCCTGCCTAATATTCACCTTAAACCAGACCAGTGCAGGCACCATAATTGAACCTCCACCAATACCCATAAGCGCAGAAAGGCTTCCGGTGATAAATCCAACGAGGCTAAGGGCAACCTTAGACATTTTGTACTTAGATTCTTTGCGCACCCCAAAAACCAAATGTGCAGCAATTAATAACACTAAATAGGCAAAAACATCTTTTAATAACTCCCCTGACATAATACTTGCCAGTTGCGCGCCTAATACGGCACCGAGCGCTATACCAATGCCGCTCCAGAGTAATACAAAACGATTGAGGTTGCCCAGTTTAAAATGAGCTCGTGAAGCAGAGAGACCGGTCAGAATAATCGTCGAAAGTGACGTGGCAATGGCCATCGGCATAGCCAAAGATAGCGGCAACGACAGGACCTCAACAAACAAGTAGACCAATGCCGGCACCATGATCAAGCCGCCACCTATGCCTAATAATCCGGCCAATACCCCCACTACGGAACCCATCAGCAGACATATAACAAAAATTAAAATAACAGGATCCAACTCGACTACCTTTCGCTGCTGTGAATACAAAGAAACAAAATCAATTACCTGCCCGCACCAAACCACCTAAGCCAATTGACTCTAAATATAAATTAACTTTATGACGCACGTCTTGCGGATCATCTAATACCAGCACTTCAGTCAAAAGCTGCTGAGCTTTTTGTAAGTTAACGCTACGTACGATCCATTTTACCTTTAGCAAATTACGATTATTCATACTGAGTTTACGGTAGCCCATCGCCACGAGTAGCACTACGCCCCCCGGTTCACCGGCTAACTCGCCGCAGACAGTGATAGGCACATTCAAGTTATCAGCTTGTTTTATGATTGTGTACAGCGCAGCCAGTACGGCGGGATGATAAGCATCATATAAGCCGGCAACGCGGGCGTTGTTGCGATCAACGGCCAGTAAGTATTGGGTTAAATCATTGGTGCCCACCGAGAAAAAATCGACAATTTTAGCCAGTTGTGGCAGCTGATAAATGACCGCAGGCACTTCAAGCATTACGCCTATTTTTGGCTCTGTCAGTATTTCGTCTTGCTCTTGGGCTTCTGCTGCAACCTCATAGAATGCTTGCCGAATCAACCTTTTCGCCTCATTAACTTCACTCACAGAGGTGATCATTGGCAACATGATCTGCAGATTTTCTAAGCCTACACTCGCTCTTAACATGGCTCTAATTTGCACCAGGAATATTTCCGGATGGTCAAGGGTCATACGGATCCCACGCCACCCCAAAAACGGATTTTCTTCACTAATAGGAAAGTATGGTAGCGGTTTGTCGCCCCCCACATCGAGAGTACGCATAGTAAAGGGCTTGTTTGGCTCGGCGGCCAGTAATCCACTGTATAACAACACTTGCTCGTGTTCAGTGGGAAATGTTTGGCGCATCATAAAAGGCACTTCTGTACGATACAAACCCACCCCGTCTGAATAGGGGTTTTCATTGTTTTCCGATTCAACGGACAAGCCGGCATTAACCAACAAACTAATTGAGCACTTATCAAGTGTCACAGCGGGTAAGTCATCTTGAGACTCAATACGCTCAGTTAATATATCTTCCTCTTGGATTAGTTGAACAAACTCACGACGGATAATCGTATTCGGCGAAACGATGATATCTCCGGTGTAACCATCTAGCAGAATCTCTCTTTCGTTGAGTAAGGCCAATGGCACATCCGTTAACCCCATAACCGCAGGTAAGCCCATGCCCCGAGCCATTATTGCGCCGTGGGAGTTGTGGGATCCGCGCATGGAAATAATACCGATCAATTTGTCTTTCGGAAATTCTGCCAACATCGTCGCAGTAACTTCTTCAGCAACCAATATGCTATTTCCCGGAGGTTGACGTTGCTGCAACTTGGTGACGTCTCGTCCCAATAGATTAGCTAACACACGGTTACCCATGTCTTCCACATCCGCTGCTCGCTCGCGCATGTAAGAATCACTCATATTTTGAAATTGAATTATATAGTGTTCAACCACCAATTTGAGTGCTGTGGGCGCGTCCCAACCGCCGTTAATTTTTTCTTCAACATCCCGGCCTAAACTGTTGGCATCCAACAAATGATGGTAGAGCTGGAAAATCGATTGCACATCCTCCGGCACCTCCCTTTGAACCCGCTCAGATAGCAGCGCTACATCCCGCCTGGTTTGTTTTACCGCGTCACGATAGTTTTGAATTTGCTTAGCCGTTTGTTTACTGCGCTTAGGTATTAGGCTACGCAGATCCACAGACATATTGATTACAAAGCCAATACCACTGGCTAAACCAGAAGAGCCTGCCACACCATGCAAGGACTTTTGCCACTGATGAATTAAAGGATCTTCAGCGAAATTAAGCAAACCACGTGCTTCGGCGGTAACGATTTCGGATGCCAGTTGCATGGCCAAAGTGACAAGAAAGGCTTCTTCTTCTTCACTAAAACGTCTTTCTTGTTTTTGCTGCAGAGTTAATACGCCCAAAACTTTGCGCTGATGAATAATGGGAGCACCAAGAAAAGCGTGATAGTTATCTTCGTGTACTTCGGGATAATGTTTAAAACTGGGGTGAGCGGCAGCATTACTAATATTGATTGGCTCTTCACGCTGCCCAATCAAACCAACCAGGCCTTCAGAAAAACCGACCGACACCTCTCCAACCGCACTTTTTGCCAAGCCATCGGTAGCTATTAACAAAAAATGCTGCTTGGCATAGTCAGCCAAATAAATACTACAAGAATCCACCTGCAGAGCGTCGATCAGACGACTGGCCAAACAACTAAGAGCATCGTCCAGGACAGGAATTTGATTAACCTCCTGAATAATACTCTTGAGCGTTGTGAGCATTTAGTTCTTACGCCGCCGTTTGTTTTTCTGCCCTTGGGGGTTGGCTTGATAAGTGTTTGGGGGCATTGCTGTTGGCGCAAATTCTTTCATCACACGACGATAAACGTCACGCTTAAAAGACACGACATTACGCACCGGATACCAAAAACTTACCCAACGCCAATCATCAAATTCCGGATGCCCCGATTGTAACAAGTCAACATCCTCCTCTTTACAAACTAGTTGTAATAAAAACCATTTTTGTTTTTGGCCTATACAGACCGGGCTACTCCCTTGTCTTATTAATCGTTTTGGTAATTTATATCGCAACCAGTTATTGGTGACCGTTAGAATTTTTACATCTTCCGGTTTTAAGCCAACTTCCTCATGGAGCTCGCGATACATAGTTTGTTCAGCAGTTTCACCTTCATCGATTCCGCCTTGCGGAAACTGCCAAGAATGCTGACCATAGCGCCTTGCCCAAAATACTTGTCCTAGTTCGTTGCAAATTACTATACCAACATTAGCGCGGAATCCTTCGGCATCAATCACTTAGACTCCCGAGAACTCAGTTCTTTTAATGTCTAGCATTCTTCCATAAACTACACCTCATTCAAAGGATTAAAATTTCCATCTTTAGGCTTTTTTCAAACATGCTGAATAATACTAAGTTCATTTACTGGTTTTTGGCTATCAGTTATTTGCTGACAATATCGATTAGCGCCCACCAATACAGTTTTATCCATAAGGTCCTACCCATCTTAATATTGCTGGTTGTGGCTATAAAAAGTCTTAAGGGACATGGCAGAATTTTTGTTGTCAGTGCGCTATTATTTTCCACTATGGGGGATGTGTTACTTGCTCTCAGTCTGGCACAAAGCTTTATCTACGGTTTAGCCGCCTTTGCCGCAGCCCACATATGCTACACAACCTGTTTTTATCGCTGGCGCGCATGGCGAAGACGACATTTCATAGGGTTTGCGATCCTCACGACATATGCGCTGTTTATGCTGATACTGTTGCTGCCGGTCACCGGAGCATTGCAAATTCCAGTGCTGATTTATTTACTCATCATAAGCACAATGGCCTGTTTGGCTATTGTGGTAAATACGCCCGATTACCACATTCTGTTGGGAGCTGTTCTATTTGTCCTGTCTGACAGTTTACTTGCTACGCACAAATTTTTATTTCCCCTACCCTACGAGAGTTTGCTGGTGATGGGCAGCTATTACAGTGCCCAATATTTATTGCTTGAGGGTTGCATCAAAAAACAAGGTTCCAATGTACTTACCTAACTCTGCCCCTGTGAGTATTAAAGAATTAGAACAGCGGGCTCAGAATTTAGCCGGTCTGTCACTGGGAGAGCTGGCAGGGATTGCTAATATTCGCGTACCGGTAAATTTCAAACGAGAAAAAGGCTGGACTGGCCAGCTCTTAGAGCTTTGGTTGGGTGCAGAAGCAGGCTCGAAAGCTGAACAGGACTTTCCCGCTCTCGGCGTAGAATTGAAAACTATCCCCATCGATCCTGGCGGTAAACCCCTAGAAACTACTTATGTGTGTTATGCGCCACTGACCAATATTGCCGGGCTTGAATGGCAACAAAGTAACGTGAAAAATAAACTCGCAAACGTACTCTGGGTGCCGATTGATGGCAGACGAGATATACCGCCCGCAGAGCGTTGTATCGCCACACCTTTTTTATGGTCTCCCTCTCACCAGCAGGAAGAGCAGTTGCGCCAGGATTGGGAAGAACTGATGGACATGATAGCACTAGGCCAGGTAGAGCAGATCACTGCTCGCTACGGCCAATATATGCAACTTCGTCCCAAGGCAGCTGATGGCAGTGTGTTAACCGATGCCATCGGCCGCAATGGGCATCTGATCCATACCCGACCAAGGGGTTTTTACTTACGCAAGGAATTTACCGGACAAATACTATCCACCTTTTTTGGCGAATAGTGATTTCGCTCTTTAAATACACTCTGAAGGAAGTTTTTATACCATTGCGCCTTGATATGTGATCAACTCAGAAGGCCTTGGCAAGTTTCATAGCAAAGCGTAACGTCGAAGGAATGCTGGTTCCTTCATAGACCTTGCAATACCGCTAGGGAGCTTGCCAGCCCTTCCCGAAGGGCGATACCAATGACGCTTACGCTGTAGCCGTTATACAGCTTAAAACACGCCGTGATTACGCTACTTTTATTCATCGCTGAGTGAGCAAATATTTAGGTGGATTGATATTACTTAGGGGTTTTATGCTTAGCCACTTAGCTTTTGCCTAAGCAAGTACCACAGAACTTAAACTTATGTCATCCACTGAAACTCATGCTGCAGCTGTAAAAATGGCCTCAATTGAGGCCATTTTTTATCTCAGATAAAAACTAAAGTCCGTATTTATGCATGATGTCTGCATATTGCGCCCTGCCTTGATCACCACCCATTACCGTGGTTGACTAGAAGACGGAACAGAATTTGATTCGTCTTATCAAAAAGATACACCATTCCAATGGTGCTCAGTAACAAGCGGCTTATTCAGGGATGGGTTTGGGGATTACAGGGCATGAAAGTCGGTGGTAAACGCCGTTTATCGGTACCTGCACTGCTAGCCTACGGCGAACGTAAAATTGCTGAAATGATCCCGGCCAACTCCACATTGATATTTGAAATTGAATTGTTAGAAGTGCTAACTCGAGATTAAGCTGGGTTTATTGGTCATGCTGGGTTTATTGAACAACATTCTTACTCATTACATATTTCCTGGCTCCCGCTTAAATAATAATTAACCACCTGATCGTACTGAGTAGGGTTGTGTTCCAGTCACTTCGTATATGACAAATGTAACGGTAAAAAGTACGTAAAAATTCCCGTCCGTCAGTATCAAAGAAATTGTCTGCAACTTGGGCCTCGCACAGTTCCAGTTTGCGGCACAATAAAGTCTGCTCATAAAAGGTAAACAACTGCTCCAATGCACCGGATAGTGATTCTTCTTTTACAATTTTGACAATTTCAGCATTGTACAGCTTAGCGATATTTTCAGTGGTACATCGGGATCATTCAATATGAGGTTGATGTCTTC
>JAWUXW010000030.1:0-11312 GCA_034111125.1 Paraglaciecola sp. | reverse complement strand
CTGTGGTGTAATTCGGTGATAGCACGGCTGCCGGTTTTAATACACAAACCGGGCACCACCGCGTGAACAAAGCAAGCAAATGCCGCTTTGAATAACTTGATTGAAAAACTCATCGCATGACAGAAGTGCTGTACATAAGTCTCTTGTACTGAGGCGGGATGATCACGGAATAGTTTATTAAACATGTATGTCTCCAAAAAATGTATGTCCCCTACTTTACACTGTCAAAAGCGAAAGGGTATGGGGATTGTCAAAAATCACTAACATAAATCAATTTTATCTAATCTGACTATGATCAGCCACCTGCGGCTGATTCAACCTCTTTAAAAAACAATACCAATCACCACAAGTAATTGCGCACTCAGAAAGCACCTGCCGTTTTTGGCTAAGGCGTTGCTGCGCAGCAATGGTGTAGCTCTGTTACCGAATCTCCTTTCAAGTAGCGAGAACGCAGCACAAAATCGGCTGGTGCTTTCCCAAAGGGCGAGGTTTAAAGGAGCTTACTGTGCGTTGCATGAATTTGAAAGAGCCCCACTATTCCTGCATTTACGCGCCTTGATTAAGCGGCTTTAAATCTCGCTGAGTGGGTAATTACTTATGGCGATTGGTATAACAGCAATGTGCGTAAACTGACTGGGATCAGTACTCTGTTAAGACCCGAAAAAAACTGTCAAATGCATCGAGCACTCGTTCAATACCCTTGGCTATCAAGATCTATATGCGTCACTAGGCGTATCTTCGGCAAACTCCCGCTAATCACAATGCCCTGTGTGGCTAGCCCGCCTTGTAACTCGGCGACTTTATTTTCGGTGAGTTCGACAAAAACCGCCTCACAGAACGGGGATCAAGGTCAACTTAAATTTAAGTTAACCCTGACCCCCGATCAATTCCTAACGTGGCCTGCCAACGCTCGAATTTGCCCTCAAATGTCATTCCGACGTGCTCACCTGCAAACATAACAAAACCAGATTGATTGCTGGCTTTGATTTGAACGTGCACCAATGCTGAGCCTAAGCCCATACAAAGTGTAATTGTAATTGATAGGCGTAAAATCCATTTCTGGGTATTTTTCATTTCTGAGAGCCTTCGCTTTTATTCCACCACATTCGGCTAACAAAATTTATATCATGCTTTTTCTTATGCCATACAACCGCACTCACATGACCGATGATCAAGCTTACAAGTCCAGTAGCCGTTATCCAATGCACGCTGTCGGCTAGGGTTTCAACGGTTTTATTTCTTGTCACACCGGGGATATGCGGCCACTTGATCCAGTCAACAAATACAAAGGTAGGTAAGCCGAAGGGACTGGCCGACACCATTAACCACCCAGACAGTGGCATCAAAATACCCGCGCAATTCGCAATTTCTGCATAATAATCATCTCGTAAAGTTAAAAAATAAAATCTATACACTGCATATACCTAGGCTAAAAGTTGCAGTCTTATTGATTTCAAGATGACAAGATTACTCTGACATCTTAGTTTTGCTCCTGTCCTGTTGGCCTGAAAGATTGCTCATAACCTTACGGGGGAGCCTCAGCGCATGGATTGCGGATTGCATAGAGCATCCTAAAAGGCGGGCTAATTCATTGTTTATTATAAATTAAATAAAAATAACCTCTTCACCACTTTCCAACCATAAGGGGTATTTTGCCATTACTTTTGTGAACATAAGGCTTTGCAGATACTGATTGAGCCACTGCCTAACTTTGGGATAAGGGGATTGCAGATACCATTGACGCTCTATTCGGGCAAATTGACGAATGAAAGGTAAAAGTGCGATATCGGCCAGGCTTTCTTTACTCGACATAATAAAAGAGTGTTGGGCTAAACGTTGTTCTAAGTCTTTCAGGTAGGGCTCACATCGTTGCCGGCATTCGGTGAAATTGTCTTCGTGATAGCGTTTTGCACATTTGTATTGTTCAAGGCAATCTTTGAATTCATTATCAAAGCGCGCAATTAACGCCAGCATCTCTGGCAATGCCTCAGGATCATCAGCGTGCAAGAGATCCCCAGGATCAGTTTTTGTCAGGGCCCACAACATGATGTCTAAACTTTCATCAATAACCGATACAGCTGTAGACGCCGGACCTTTATTTTGGCCTTGTGCTAATACCAAAACCGGTACTGTGCCTTTTGGGGAGCTGGCGAGCAAAACTGCCGGTTTATTGCTCAATACCACATCCCGCAATCTTACCCTCTGCTTGGCTTTATAGATCGCGATCCTGGCGCGCATGGCATAAGGACAGTTTCTTAACGAATAGAGTATGGGGACTGCAAATTTTTCATTCATCGCAATTTGACTGTTATCGCCTTATTTACCCGTCTCCCTTGAAGCTATAGTGTTGTTGGCTGCTCTCACTCACCTCTATCGCCAACCGCGTTGCACTTAGTACGTCTAAGCGCTACGTCGGTTATCGATGGGGTTGAGTTCATTTGCCGCCTAGCTGCAGCTCCAATGGCTTTGGGTATAGATGGAATTATACGAATAATCTACTGTAACGATATTCATCGGCTAAATATACGGGTAAAATCCCGCCTTTGAATTAGGCCCTAAGCTAACAACAAGTTGTATAAATGAATCATAAAATTGAATTATTAGCCCCAGGTGGTGATGTTGATGCGATTAAAGCAGCCATTATTGCCGGTGCCGATGCGGTCTATTGCGGATTAGATACCTTTAATGCCCGTAATCGTGCGGCTAATATTTCCTTTGATGAACTTGTTGGTGTGATACGACTGGCCCACCAGTATCAATGTCAGATTTTCCTGACCTTAAACGTTGTTATTCTGGAACGAGAATTCCCCACTCTGGCCAAGCTATTAAGTAAACTGGTGAATACCACCTTAGATGGGGTGATAGTCCAGGATCTTGGTTTGTTTAATCTGATTACCAAGCATTTCCCCAGCCTGGATATCCATGCCTCAACCCAGCTCACGACCCACAATCCCGGGCAGATACCCTTCCTTAAAAAATTAGGCGCCTCACGGGTTAATTTATCCAGAGAGTTAGACCTTAAAGAAATAACCGCAATAAACGCTACCGCTCAGGATCACGATATCTTAACGGAGGTCTTTGTTCATGGCTCTCTGTGCATCGCGTTCTCCGGTTTATGTTATTCAACCTCAGCCAGTGTGGGCAACTCGGGTAATCGGGGCCGCTGCAGTCAGGCTTGCCGTGAAGAATATGAACCAACGCAAACAGGCAACAAATTTCCGCTGAATATAAAAGATAACTCTGCCTTTTTTGATCTGCCTGCTTTGATAGAAGCGGGAGTGCACTCCTTTAAAATAGAAGGCCGAATTAAAGGCGCCAGTTATGTGCATACGGTGGTGGATAGTTTTCGCAAACAGATTGATGGTTTTGTAAAAACCGGCAAGTTACTTGAAGACGGCGAACGCCTTTATAAGGTATTTAATCGTGACTTTTCAAATGCCTTTTTACGTGGCGATTTGAATCAATCCATGTTCATTGATAACCCTCGGGACCATTCAAAAATTCATGCTCTCGCAAGCAAGGCTGGTTCTACAAATGCAGCTGGTATTAATGATGTTGCGACAAAGAGCACGGTTGAAAACAACAATGTCATCTCGGTAGTGCAAATACAGGAAGTAGAGCAAAGCCTGTACGAAGAAAAAAAACAGATAAACGCCACGGTACAAGACAAAATCAAGTACCTAAGTATCCAAAAAATACCACTGACCTTACGGTTTTCAGGTGACTCTGGCAGTCAATTAACCGTAACAGTGAGCACTAAAGACGACTCGGTTGGTGAACACAGTACGGCTGAGTTAACTAAGCTTAAAACCCAATACTTCGTAGTGCAATCCACCAGCCTGTTGGTTAACAGTGAGCAAGAGCATAACCTTAAAGTCGCTCTTGAAAAGCGTTTCAAAAGTTTAAACAATGCCGAATTCACCCTTAAATCTGTAGATATGGACCGCCTGGCTAAGGGGCTCAGCTTACCCTTTAAAGAATTGACGATGCTTAAAAATGAAGTCACACATTTATTGAATAACTCCAGGCCAGTGTTACCCCCTGTTGAACTGCCCCCACTGGAAAGACATCCTAAGCCAGCAGGTTCTGCAGAGCTAATCGCTCATGTTGCTGACATCCGCACTGACACACGCGACGCCGTCAGCACCAAGAGCGCAAGCAAACTTTCGGTATTAATCAGTGATCCGGCCGACCTGGGCTTAGTTGATATTACGGACGCAGATATCTACTTCAAGTTACCCGACGCCTATAAACGTGATTGCACTAAATACGTTGATTTATTGAAACAAAACCCCGCTGTTATTCCCTGGTTTCCTGCGGTATTAATCGGTAAAGATTATGACGTGGCGATTAATATTTTGCAGCAGGTTATGCCGCCATTAATTGTCACCAACAATACCGGCATCGCCTATAAAGCCTATGAGCTTGGCATTAAATGGATCGCTGGTCCCTTTTTAAACATCACCAATTCCTACGCCTTAATGGCCATGAAAGAAGAGTTTGATTGCAGTGGGGCGTTTATTTCTAATGAGATAAATAAACAGCAAATGAAGAATATCGCCCGTCCTGATAACTTCAGTTTGTTTTACAGTATTTATCATCCCATCTTATTGATGACCAGCAGACAGTGTTTCTTCCAGCAGAGTGTCGGTTGTGAAAAGCCCCGCATAGATAACGGCTGTATGCTGTCATGTGACAAATCAACCACCATCACCAACCTTAAAGGGGTCGATTTTGAAATCGACAAACAAAAAGCAGGCTATCCGAGTATTTATAATCACGATCAGTTTTTAAATATGGAGATCATCAATGATCTTGGCCATCTCTTTGATGGCTTTATGATTGATTTAACCAACATTGGTGCCGGTGATAAGATATTACCAGCCAAAGACGTGTTAATTGACCACTTCGAGCAATTATTAGCCGGTCATTCAACCGTGGCGACCACCCTTAACACCATGGTACCAGCGTCAACCGTCAGCCAATACCATACCGGCCTATAAGCTATATACCCGGGCTACTTCAAAACTCAAATTTCAGAACGACTGGAGCGCTTCAATTTAAGGCGTCGCCTTGAAGAAGGAATGTCATTGTCCTTTCGAAAGAGGGCAATCCAGACGAGGAGTCCTCCAGACGTTCGGTTCTGGCCGATTTTAAAGGGATTTATATCTTACCCAAACCACCTAAAAATGCATGTTTCATGCGGGGATTTTGCATAACAGTCTCAAGAAACGAAAGTTAAACGAGCATCAAAATAAACGGTTGATTAGTCAAACCCTAGCGTTACCAAATTGGTAACGCTATACTTTATCCGTGTTAAAGGACAAGTAAAAACACCATCATGAGAATTATTGCTAAAAGCAGGCGGCGTAAATATTGGGAAGCATCCGGTAATGTGCGGTCTCAGGCGTATCTTAATGAATGGTATCATTTTTGTCAGGCACGCAGTTGGAGTAGTCCTCAAGAGGTAAAAAAGACCCTTGGTAATGCTTCAATCGTCGGCAATAACCGCGTGGTTTTTAATGTCAAAGGTAATGATTACCGGATCGTGTGTGCAATGGATTATGTTAGGTAAGCGATGTTTATTAAATTTGTCGGCACCCATAAAGAATACGATAAAGTTAACGTTGAAGAGGTGGAGTAATGATTAAACCCATTCGTGATGAACAATCATATCAAGCAGCGTTAGCTCGTACTGCCGAGTTGTGGGCAGCAGAAATTGATACGCCTGATGGTGATGAATTAGATGTACTGCTTACGCTAGTTGAAGTATACGAAAGCAAGCACTACCCCATGCCTTCATCTGATCCGGTAGAAGCCATTAAATTTTGCATGGATCAGATGAATTTAGGTCCCAAAGACCTGCAACAGTACTTAGGCCCTAAAAGTAGAGTGAGTGATGTACTCAACCGCAAACGAAAGCTCTCAATAAGGCAAATCGTTAAACTGCATAAGGGAATGAATATCCCTTATGAAAGTCTTATCAATGAAAATATGACCGCTTAAGTTATCAAAATATTAGGGTTACACATGTCTGAAAAGAAAGTGAAGTTTGAATTCGAAAAAAAGAATAAAAATAGTGTTCGATATAACGAAGTACCAGAAGAGGGTATGCCGCCGGTCATAGGTAGCATTTACGTTCAAAGTTGGTTTGCCGGGAACAGTAAGAATATTGAAATAACGATAAGCAAAAAGGATTGATTAGTTTTTTCAAATTGAAAATTTTCATTACAGTTGACGGTAAAAAGCAAATGAATAAATCAGCCGCGATCAATCCAGTTTTCTAATCTAAGTCCTTTAACTTTCTTAAATTCTTTTTCATTGTTGGTCACAAGCACCAAGCCTTCTGATCTAGCATGACCAGCGATATGTAAATCGTTCACACCAATAGTTTGTCCAGCTCGCTCTAGGGAAGCTCTGATATCACCATAATGGGCTGCAGAAGTGGATCCATAATCAATCACCTCAAGTCTTGAGATAAAGTCATCAATACCTTTTAGGTTTTGCTCAACTCGTTCGCTTTTTTCTGCACCGTGAATAAGCTCGGCAAGTGTAATAGAGCTAATACACATTTGACCAACGTATTGATTAAATATACTCAGAACTTAATAGGTCTGCGCTTAACAACATAAATGACAATGTTCGTATCCAGCATATATTTGAGCATTAAAATGACACACGATCTGATTGAAGCTGCTCCGCACGCTCCGTCATAAAGTCTTCAGAAAACAAACTATCGCTCAAGAAAAAACTGTCCCAAGTTTTATCTACAGGTGAGATGATCCTGTCGTGACCCAATACTCTTACTGAAACCTTTTTCACTTCTGCTGGGAATCGTGTCTCCGCTGGTAAACGAACCGATTGTGTTCGGTTATTTTCAAAAACTGAACCCTGTTTCATTTTCATCTACCTGCTCTCATTGCTATATACAAAAAGTATATAGCATGATTTATATATACTCAAACAAGAGTATTAAAATGGCATCTGTCACTCTTATTGCGCTGTGTTGTGATGGGCTTTACGTCACGTCTGAAAGGCCCCAGGAATTTTGGGTCTTTTACGCGTATTTACCTATAGCTTAGTTATGGATTGTTTATTCAACTAAGCCAAACACTTTGGCAAAAGGGTCAACATGGGGATCACGATGCCATTCATATTCTGCATAATTGGCCACTGATTCAGCGGTTTTAGTATTGATGACTAATTCAACAATTCTTAGGGCCATATCTATTCCTGCTGACACACCAGCAGAGGTAATTCTGTCTCGGTCTTCAACCCATCGGGCTTCTTTTACCCAGTTTGTTTTTGGTCCTTGTGATTGAGGCCAATCGAAGGAAGCTTTATTAGTAGTTGCCCTATAACCATCCAGCAAACCTGCCGCCGCTAATACGCCCGCGCCTGTGCAGACTGAAGTAATATATCGACATTGTTTTGCTTGTTGCTGCAGCCATGTAATAAGCTGCAGGTTGTCAACCGCTGCCCGAGTGCCAAAGCCACCGGGCACTAGTACAATATCGTATTTTTCATAAGCCATTTTCTCATAAACCATGTTTTGAGAAGCGTCATCGCTATTGTCCTGGACGAAAGCATATTCTGCGTAACCTAAAATACCTTGCCCATCTGCTCCTGAAGAACTTCGAATAGGTCCTACTTTTTCCGCCACCTGATATATTTCAAAATACTCAGGCAACATGCCAAATATTTGCATAGGACCGTAAAAATCAAGAAGTTCATAATCTTCAAACATCACGGCAGCAACTTTAAGTTTTTTCATCATAATTCCTTTAACAATTATAGGGAGTGAAGGTATATTACTAACTAGGTAAAAATACATAAGCCGTAATCAAGAGAAATAAAGTAACAAACAAGAGGTAGTGAATTTTGTTAAAAGTTGGTTTTCTATTGTTTCCCAATAGCCATTTATTAGATCTCGCAGGGCCCTTACAAGCCTTGGACAATGTAAATGAATTTATTGAAAATACAGTATCGTTACAAGTACTTGCGCCAAGCGCCGAAATTAAAAGTTATCAAGGGCCATTATTCTCAGGCTTAAAAACCCTGCCTACAGAGCCAGAAAAATTCGACCTACTCATTATTAGCGGCAGTAAATACAATGCAGATATCTTCAAGCATAAAGGCTGCGCTGAAGGTATCGAATGGTTAAAGCATTATCATCTCACTTTCCCCAATGCCAACATTGCTGCCGTGTGCACCGGTGCCTTTTTCCTGGCAAAAGCAGGCGTTTTAAACCACCGCAGCTGTACCACCCATTTTTTACATGTTGAGCAATTACAGGCATTGGTGCCAACAGCCAAAGTAAAAGAAAACCAGCTCTTTGTGTGGGACAACAACATCGCAACATCGGCAGGTGTTACCGCAGGGCTTGATCTAACCCTAGACTGGATTGAGAACACAATCGGAGCAGAAATAGCGCAAAACATCGCCCGAGATCTATTGGTTTACGAACGCCGAAGCAGTGAGCAACAGCAAATCCCCGAACGACTGCGCTACAGAAACCACATAGATAACAAAATACAAAATTTACAAGATGCGATAAGCAAAGCACCTGAGCGAGATTGGGATGCGAAGCAAACAGAGCAACTGCTAAACCTAGGTTACCGCCAAATAACCACCCGCTTCAAAAAAGCTACCAACATCACCATCAAGCAATATCTGCTAACGATACGACTAGAACTCGCTGAAACACTAGTGCAAGAAAATACCCTGAAAATCGAGCAAATCTCCGAAGCATTAGGATTTAACTCCACCCACGCTTTTCGCAAAGCGTGGCATGTTAGGTACGGGATTTCGCCGAGAGAGTATAGAAAGAAGTGCTTTGGCTGATTCAGAAAATTAATCGAACAGGCATAATCTGACATAGGCTAAAACGGGTGTCTCGATCATATAACTCATGACGCAATGATCCTAAAGTGCCAGAGGTGCGGATTTGTTTGTTGGCGGCATTGGGGTCGGGTTTACCCAGTAACCAGCCGTTGACGAGCGGCGGCTTGATCATGTCGTATTAGAACGCGATCTCGTCTGCGCTTGCCCTAGCAATGCATCCTTATTGTTTAATTGGTGCTAACGCAGTTACCTGCACCTGTATTTCTTTGGTAATTGTTATTAACTCTTTTAATAATTGCGGGTTGATCTCTAAATGACCTTCGTATTCTGCCAAATTACGCGCACTGTGGCATTTATCCAACACTCTCCATTTGGCACGTTCCAGGCCCAAGGTATGCTGCAAACATTGAAACACCAGATAACGTTTATCTGAGCGGTAACCATGCCAGCGCAACGCCGCTAAAGACAGTGCGTGAGCAGCTCCATAGGCTAAGGCAAATTGGCTGTCTTCGCTTAACCCTATAATTTGACAATCAGTCAGCTTAGTATTGCCTGCCTTTAACATGCCAGCGAATTCTGCGGCATCTGCTGGCTCTACGTTTAATTGATTTATGTTGACTAGATTATTCAGCTCTTTCATATCGCCTCCTGCGAATTTGGCAGCAAATCAATACGTGTCTGTGCCATAACCTTGCTTAAAAAACTTTCTTCATCGGCCGTGCGCTGTGCAAATTCAGCGGGTGTATACAAGGTCGGGTTTAGGGCGCGCTGTAATTGCGTTTCTACAGGTTCCAATAGTTGCATAATCTCGCTGTAACTCAATTCCTCACCCACTAGCATCACATCGATATCACTTCCTGCATGCTCCTTACCCTTGGCGAGTGAGCCATAAATAAAGGCTTGCTCTAATTGGGGCAATAGCGGTGCAAGCCCCGCCTGCAAAACACCGACAGTGCCAAATGTCTTTTGTACAATCTGTTTTAATTCATTATAAATAGGGGCTGCTAAGTTCGCCTGATAGTGATGTTGATTACCCTGCTTGCTTGCCACCAGTAAACCCGCATCACACAACTTACTCAGCTCACGGCTAATGGCACCGCGACCCATGGCGGCATAGCGCACCACCTCATTCAAATAAAAACTCTTTTGCGGCTGACCAAAAAACAGCGCCAATACTTTTTGCTGCGCTTTGGTAAATAGTGCATCACCCACATTTGCTACTATCATAGCTGTTTAACCTAGCAAGACCCAATTTGGGTACTTTAGACCCCAAATTGGGTCTTGTCGACAGTTTATTTCTATTTTTAACTTATTGATAAATGCCAAATAACCACCCGCTTCAAAAAAGCTACCAACATCACCATCAAGCAATATCTGCTAACGATACGACTAGAACTCGCTGAAACACTAGTGCAAGAAAATACCCTGCAAATCGAGCAAATCTCCGAAGCATTAGGATTTAACTCCACCCACGCTTTTCGCAAAGCGTGGCATGTTAGGTATGGGATTTCGCCTATGATCCAACGAAGGATAAGTGGGGGTTCGGTCCTGTTGTTATATCGCCTTGTGATTATGCATCGTTTATTCGTGAGGCGCTAAGCTAGGCCGGAACGACCGGCCTTTCGGGGTCGCAACTCAGGTCTTTTAGCAAAACAGAATAGGCTTGTACTCTTCCAAGAGTTTCCCCTATCCCTTGCGAATGGGGATACCCATCCGCAAGGATGCGAACCCCTATAGTGCCGCAAACCACGTGCTTATCCTGGCTTCTGCCCATCTGTTATCGTTTTCTGCGGTCCAATCCTGATTTACAAAAGCGACCTTACTAATGTTTCCAACCTGCTTAAACAAAACCGTCTTGTTGTTAACCTCAATTTCACCGTAGCCCTTCCAGCAAGATTGCATGGGGTTATGAATACCTACCGACACATAATCATGATCAGCGCTCACCACGAAACGAGATCGTCCAAACTATTAGTAAAATTAATGCCTCGTTTCCTATATGAAGCTAATTAGATTTTTTGAGGCTATTCGATTTTGCATTAGATAGAGTATGGCGAGTTCGGTTTGATTTGAATAGGTTGACTGACAGCAATGAGCGAGTAGCGGACCTTTTCTTTCGAATGCTTATTACAGATGATCCGACATTATAGTCATTATATAAATGACTAATCTAATAATAATCAAACATACGCTAGTATACTCGAAACGATCCAACTTTAGATGGTTTAGCGCTGTTCTCACCTCATGTGAATCACAAGAAGTTAAGCAAATATATTTACACAAAATTTACAAAGTCTACACATTACTTTGCGTTCAAGATTATATTATGGATACTCTCTTTATATATTATTTTTAAGGAACACCTGCTCATGAGTTTTTTACGAAACAAAACCGTAAAAGTGGAACTACTAAGCGCCTCGACAATTGTATTGTTTAACTGTGGAGGGGGATCAGAATCAGAATTCCCA
>JAWUXW010000029.1:0-22468 GCA_034111125.1 Paraglaciecola sp. | reverse complement strand
AGTTTCGATATCCAATATGCTAAAACATCTTTCCGCATGCACTGTTATGCCTAACAAGCCGTCTTTTAACATATCAAAGTCAACTACCTTAACGTGGGTTCCTATGGGGTAAATATGTTGATTGTGTTGCTTATCTCCCTGAGAATTAAGCATACAAATCCCAAACCCATTGTCCGTTGCGCAGGCTTCTTTCACCATACGGATATATCTGGGTTCAAATATGCGAAGGGACATTCTGCCTCCCGGCAAAATGTGTGGGGAAATGGGAAACAAAGGTATGCTACAAGTTGAAGTCATCAACAACTGTCTCTTAACTTAGCTAATACTTGCTGGTTACGCCTAGAGTGTTAATTTGGATCTAAAGCTAACAAAGATTCCACCCTCATTTGATCTTAAGGGCTTTTGCCACAGTAAGAATTATACAAGAGAAATTACCGGTTGAGGCCTGCGAGCGGGACTAGAGAAAACCAAAACAATCTCTATTTTTCCGCATATTTAGCCCCAGTGTTACGGCTGAAAAAGCAGATTACCTAATGGCCTGTAGTCACACTAAGTAATACACTCAAATCACAGTAAGAGAAAAGAGTTCATGGCAAAAAAAATTGCAATCATTGGGAGTGGCATTTCTGGTCTCACCTGTGCTTATTTACTAAACAAGAACAACAATATAACGGTGTTTGAGGCGAACGACTACGTAGGCGGCCATACGGCAACCAAAGACGTGGAAGTCGATGGACAACACTATGCAATCGACACTGGTTTTATCGTTTACAACGACTGGACTTATCCTAATTTTATAAAATTAATGCAGCACCTTGCTGTGCCCACGCAAGCCACAGAAATGAGTTTTAGTGTTAAAAATTTGAGCTGCAACCTTGAATACAATGGCAATACCATTAACAGCCTATTTGCCCAAAGGCGTAATATATTTCGTCCCAGATTTTATCGTATTGTCAGAGATCTACTGCGTTTCAATAAACTATGTAAAGCCCGTGCGGCAAGTAACGAGCAGCATGGTGAGCAAACTCTGCATGAATTTATATTGCAGAATAAGTTTAGCGATGATTTTACCGACAACTACATACTCCCCATGTGCGCCGCGATATGGTCTACCAGTCTGGAGCAGATAAAAGCCTTTTCTTTTGACTTTTTTCTGCGCTTTTTTAATAATCACGGACTGCTTAACATCACCGATCGCCCCCAATGGCATACCATCGTGGGAGGCTCCCGAGAATATATCGAACCACTGACACTGGACTTTAAAGACAAAATTCAACTAAACAGCCCGATCGTTTCGGTGACAAAACAGGATGGGCAATATCAGGTAGTTAAGGCAGACGGCAGCGCATCAGTGTTCGATGAGATTATTTTTGCCTGCCACAGTGATCAGGCGCTCAAGATGCTGGCTGCCCCTACAGTCAAGCAAACGGAGATACTCGGCAGCATTCCCTACAAGCTGAATGATGTCGTACTGCACACCGACATTAGCGTGTTACCTAAGCGTCCGTTGGCCTGGGCCAGCTGGAACTATTTAATTAAGGGGCTTGAGGGGGAGCAACAAGCCCCTGCCGTATTAACTTACAATATGAACATATTACAATGCTTAGATTCTGATACTACTTTTTGCGTCACTTTGAATAATACGCAAGATATTGATCCGACTAAAATACTCGGCCGCTACCAATATGCTCATCCACAATTCGATAAACATTCCATTGCCGCCCAACAAAGACGGGCTGAAATATCCGGCCAAGATGGTTTGCATTTTTGTGGTGCCTATTGGTACAACGGCTTTCACGAAGATGGCGTGCGCAGCGCTTTGGATGTCTGTGCGCATTTTGGCGAGAATCTATAGTGCAAAGTGCCATATTCCAGGGGCTGGTTTTACACAAGCGCTACCATCCCAAGCCACATAAGTTTAACTACAAGATTTTTCTCATGTGGTTAGATTTAGACGAACTGGATGAGATAGAAAACGAAGTCAAAGGTTTTTCCAGCCGTCGCTGGGCGCCTTTGCGCTTTAAACGCAGTGATTATTTAGGCGATCCTGAACAATCTTTAAAGCAATCCGTGTTAGATAAAATGTCACAACTTGCTGCCAAGCCACTTAGCGGCAAAGTATTTTTGCTTGGTCAGGTTCGTACTTTTGGTTTGTATTTCAGCCCAGTGAACTTTTACTATTTACAGAACAAATCAAGTACTTACACTCACCTACTGGCCGAAGTTAGCAATACGCCCTGGAACGAACGGCATTGTTATTTAGTGGATCTGGCCGAGCAACAGGACTGCCAAAAGGTCTTCCACGTATCTCCCTTTAATCCGATGGATATGCATTATAAATGGCATATAGCTCAGCCCGGCGAACAATTAAGGCTGAGCCTGAGTTGCCATAAGGAAATCAAACATTTTACTGCCAGTCTTAATTTAACCCGACATGAATTGAACTCTAGCAAGCTAGTCAACGTAGTACTCAGTATTCCAAGTATGGCGATAAAAACTCTGTGGGGTATTTATTGGCAAGCGATAAAACTTTTTTTCAAGGGCATGCCGATTTATTCCCCTCCAGCACAAGGTAAAAAGTAAATATGATAAACAATGAACAAACCATCAGTAATCCGGGGTCTCTGAGTTGGGGAGATAAGCTTGGCAGAGCCATCATGTTGAAAGTGTTCGCCAGTTTACCCGAAGGTGAACTCGTTATTAAGGAGAACGGCGTATTGGTCGACATATTTGGTGAAAAAGGATCTGAGCTGCACGCCGAGATCAACTTTATCAATTTGAGCGCTTATCGCCGTTTACTCTTTGGCGGCAGTGTCGCATCCGGTGAGACCTACACTGAAGGTCTATGGAACACGCCTAACCTAACCAATGTAATACGCATATTCGCTCGCAACCTACCTGTACTGGATAGTTGGGAGTCTAGATTGGATTGGCTCGCCCTTCCCCTGCGAAAAATTGCCCACCTGGCCAGACGTAACTCTACCGACCAAGCGAAGAAAAACATTGCAGATCACTATGATTTGGGCAACAAGCTCTACACCCGATTTTTAGATGACAGTATGATGTATTCGGCGGCAATCTACCCTTCCCCCGAGGCATCGTTGCAGCAAGCTCAACAACATAAACTGAAAACCATCTGTGACAAGCTGCAACTCACGGCTGAGGATCATTTGCTCGAAATAGGCACCGGTTGGGGTGGTTTGGCCATTTATGCAGCCAAACACTATGGTTGCAAAGTCACCACTACTACTATTTCAGATGAACAACACCAATTTGCAGCAGACTGGATAGAGCGGGAAGGTTTACAGCAGCAAATCACCTTGCTGAAAAAAGACTATCGTTTGTTAGAAGGTCGGTACGACAAATTAGTATCTATTGAGATGATCGAGGCCGTTGGTAAAGAGTACCTTCCGACTTTCTTTAAGCAATGTTCTGGTCTGTTAAAAAAGCAAGGACTGATGTTATTGCAGTCAATCACCATTAGTGATCACCGCTTAGACGGCTATAGTAAAGGGGTAGATTTCATTCAAAAGCACATCTTCCCTGGCGGCTTTCTGCCTTCCCAGTTACTGATTAACCAGCATCTTAGAAAACACACCGACATGATGATCCGCGACCTTCACGATATTGGTCTGGATTACGCCAAAACTCTGCAGGACTGGCATACGGAATTTCTGCAAAACAAAGATGCCTTGGCTAAAGACGGCTACGACGAACGGTTTATGAACATGTGGCGTTACTATTTTAGCTATTGCGAAGGGGGCTTTTTGGAACGAACCATTAGTACTGTGCAACTAGTTGTGAGTAAACCAGCCTACAGCGCCGCTGTATCACGCTAAACAGGGTGCGCAGCGTTATCACCTTAGAACATGGTCAACATCGCAGTAACACGAAACTGCGTAACTTTGCATAGGAGAATAAAAATGAGAAGCCTGAGTTTATTGATGGTTTTGTTAGTAGGCGGATGCAGCACTTCAATAGACGACTATGCGGATAGCACCCCGGCATTTGATCTTAAGCGCTACTTTAACGGTGAACTAACGGCCTGGGGTATCGTTGAAGATTATTCTGGCAAACTGACACGTCGATTTTGCGTAGACATTGTTGGCACCTGGGACAACAACCAGGGTCAGTTGCATGAAACATTCTACTACAATGACGGCGAGCAGCAAATTCGCATCTGGAAACTCGATGTCCAGGAAGATGGCACTGTAACCGGCACAGCAGGAGATGTAGTGGGTCAGGCAAGCGGCAGTGCTGTAGGCACGGCTTTTAACTGGCAATACACCTTGACCGTACCCATCGGTGATAGTGAATACGACTTCGCGATCGACGACTGGATGTTCCAAATGGACGAGCAGCGGGTGATGAACCGCTCTTATATGCAAAAATTTGGCATCACGGTCGCAGAGATATCCATCTTCTTTGACAAGACCCTGCCGTTACGAAAGTGCAACGGAAACTCACAGGCGTTTGAACCCCAAACCTAGGGACTGCTCAATCTGCAGGCATACAAATTGCCAGCAAACTTTGCACAGTTTTCAATCGTTCGGCTAAAGTTGGGATAAGAGCTTGAGTGTATAGACCCACCCTGCAGTAATACACAAGGCGCGCACGCTGCTGTGCGTCTTCTTCTGACCAGCCCAGAGCCAGAATAAGTGTTTTAAGATATTCAATACGTTGTCCGTCGACCTGAATAACAACAGCCTTAACCTTACTATCACTAAGGGACCATGCCCGAATGGCATGTTCTACAGCTAGGCTGTCTGGACGGACAGAAAAGGCCAAACTCAGTAACTGTTCAAGTCGCCCTTTGGCGGACATTTGTCCTTGCTGCAATTTCTCAATGATATCCACCGTGGTACTACTGTGCCAGTTGGCTAGAATTGCATCCAGTAAATCCTGGCGTTTAGTAAAATGCCAATAAAAACTGCCTCGAGTGACGCCAAGGATCCTGGCGAGAGGCTCAACCTTTACCTTATGCACGCCTTCGGTTTTAAGTATTTGCGTAGCGGCATTTATCCAATCTAACTTCTGCAATCTACTTTTGTCTTTATCTATCGTTTCCATTGACTGCGCCTAACAAAGTCTAGTTTATAATAAACATACTTACAAAACATACAGCAGTGTACTGTTTGTTTCATGCAAACAATACCAGCAGTTCAGTATAAGGATAAATACAATGCAACAGAGCTTATTAATCATCGGTGCAGCCATTTTTGGATGCCTGGGTCTGCTTCATTTGATCTATACATTTAGTGGGAATAAATTTGAAGCAAGAGATCCGGCGGTGACAGCAGCGATGAAGTCATCCTCACCGCTTATCAGTCGTGACACAAGCATGTGGAAGGCATGGATAGGCTTTAATGCCAGTCACAGCTTGGGAGCCATGTTGGTCGCAGGAGTTTATATACCCTTGGCGGCCAATCATCTAAGCATTATTCAGCAATCTTTATGGTTTACTGTGCTGCCGATTTTAGTCGGCGTGAGTTATTTGCTGTTGGCAAAACGATATTGGTTCAACATACCTTTTATCGGTATTTCAATATCGACCCTATGCTTTGTTGTTGCTGCACTGCTGTGAAGGCGTGGCAAAAATAACTCTCTATGGGAATATAAGTCTACTCAAGCACCGAAATGGGTTTCGATATTTTGGCTTTGCCCTGATTGATTGATATTTCAACCCTGCGGTTACGTCTGCGTGACTCAGGCTCGTTGTCGGCTAGTAAAGGTGCAGTATCGGCTTTCCCAACGACTGACATGCGACTTTCATCAAAACCCTGGGCCCTGCGTAGTTCTTCCGCGACGGCAACTGCACGTTGGGAAGAGAGATCCCAGTTAGAGCGATAAAGTTCATTGGAAATCTGTTGACTGTCACTGTGACCGGATATTTCGATATCACCGGGTATATCCGCTAGCAACGCACCGATTTTACGCAATATGGGAATAAATTGAGGCTGTAGAAAGGCTGAACCCGCTGAAAATGAGCCATTCTCTTGAACACGGATTGTGATTTGTTGACCCAATGCTTCCAATTCAATAGAGCCATCCACTATTTCCTTCTCTAATAGCTGAGCAACCTTTTTTAGCCGTTCATTGGTTTGTTTCTGGCTAGCCTTGCTACTTGCAGTACTTTGCTCAGAGGCAGTTTTCTGGGCTGCGCCGCCACGCTGTTCACCTCGTTGTTTTTGCCTACCGCCGGCGGAGTCCTCGTTGCCCGCTTGAAATTCAAGCATTTGCTGAGTCATTTCAATAGTTTGCTGTTGAATGGTTTCAATTGGCGTAGGATCAGGACGGCCAGGGCGAAATTCCATGGCAATCACACTCGTACCCTTAGGAATATCCTTCACTTCAATTTTATTCTGTACCCCAAAGGCAAACTTCATTGAGCCGGCGATTTGTTTAAATTTGAGCACATCCATCTCAGAAAATGACAACAGCAGTACAAAGAAGCACATTAACAGCGACATTAAATCAGCAAATGTGCCCATCCATGCGGGCAAACCTTCCGGTGGACACTTAGGACACTCTTCAGTCATTTGTTAATCTTCTTCATCAGTGCCACCACGTTTGCTGGCAGCCAGATAACTTTTTAATATGCCTTCAATCACCCGAGGGTTTTGCCCGTCGGCAATACCGATAATACCGTCCAGTACCAGACTTTGATTGAGCTTTTCTTCGCCTGCTCGGTTACCAAGCTTAATGGCAATAGGTATACAAAAAACATTGGCAAGCATTGCACCATACAATGTCGTCAACAGGGCAACTGCCATAGCCGGTCCAATTGATTTTGGATCATCCATATTGGACAACATGGCAACCAAACCCACCAGCGTGCCTATCATGCCCATTGCCGGTGCGACATCCCCCAGACCTTTGAAAATCTTCGCACCAAATTCGTGGCGCTCCGTGGTCATGGAAATATCTTTTGCCATAGTCGCGCGCACTACTTCGACGTCATGGCCGTCCACTAACATGTCAACCCCTTTTTGCATAAAGGGATTTTCAATTTCAGCTTCCTCCAAAGCCAAAAATCCGCCTTTACGAGCGGCGTCGGCCATTTCGATAATCTTGTCGATTTGCGAATCAGGGGTATCTATCTTGAACATAAAAGCCTTGCCGGCTATTTTTCCGGCACCAAAAAATTGCCCAACAGTATACTGAGATAATACGACAAACAGACTGCCGCAGAACACGATCAATATCGAAGGCACATTGATAAACATGCCTAAATCGCCGCCCTGCAACATGGCCATAATAATAAAACCCATAGCGCCAATGATACCGATGATGGTTGCTAGATCCACATTTCACTCCCAATACTTACTTTGTTAACTGTGACTACATGAACTATACCCAGCCTACCATTTAATTTGCTCAGCATCTTCGTTCAAATATGTGAGAAACAGGCATTAAGTTGCTGAGATACTTCACCATTTTATCGACTATATAAAAATTTTCTATAGTACTTATAGACAAACCATCCAAAAAGGTTTGATTCGCTTTAACAAATTTATAGGCCAAGGGTAAACAGCCCCTAGTTGCCGCAAAAATCTTGACCCCATTTTTGTGCTCAGGTAAGGTGCGTTCAAACTGGCGAAGGCCACACAAAATTGATGAACATTTATGACTAGTCCTAAGAAAACTGAAAAACTAAGCTTTGAACAATCCATGCAAGAGCTAGAGACCATTGTAAGTAAGATGGAACAAGGGGAATTGCCTTTAGAAGAAGCCTTGCAGAGTTTTGAAAGAGGCATTCAATTAGCCAGGCATAGCCAGCAAAAGCTAAAACAGGCTGAGCAGAAGGTTCACATTCTAATGAGTCAAAACGGTCAGGAAAGCTTGCTGTCCTTTGAAGATAATGTGCAGTCGGAATAATGCCATTTAGCTCCTTTCAAATGCAGGTCCATCAACGAATTGACCGGTTGTTAGCAGAACAAATTCAGGCTCTGCCCCCTCACGCCGACACTCTAAAACAAGCCATGCACTATGCATTATTAATGGGCGGCAAGCGCATGCGCCCGTTTTTATTGTATGCCACGGGCGAAATGTTAGGAGCCGAACAGCAAGACTTAGATGTACCTGCTCTCGCCCTTGAAGCGATCCATGCCTATTCATTGGTGCACGATGATTTACCGGCTATGGATGATGACGAATTGCGACGAGGTCACCCGACCTGTCATATTCAATTTAATGAAGCCTCCGCCATACTAGCCGGTGATGCCTTGCAGACACTGGCCTTTGAAATCTTAGCTAACGCTCCTTTGTCAGCACTGGTCGAAAATAAACGTATCGCCTTAGTCAGAACCCTTAGCCATGCGGCTGGCTATAGGGGCATGTGTGGTGGTCAGGCGATGGATTTAGCCGCAACCGATAAAACTATCAGCCAGGTGCAACTTGAAAGCCTGCACCACAAAAAAACCGGGGCTTTACTGGTTGCAGCCGTCGATATGGCCGCCGAGTTGGCGCCCGATCTTGCCCCCGGCATCAAACCAAAGTTACTTGACTATGCACAGACCATTGGTCTGGCCTTTCAGGTACAAGACGACATTCTGGATGTGGCAGGTGACTCGCTTACCCTTGGCAAACCCCAAGGCTCTGACCAGCAGAATAACAAAAGTACCTACCCGGCAATGCTCGGCCTGGAAGGGGCTCAAGACTATCTTAAGCAACTTCATCAACAAGCGCTTCAAGCTTTGCACACTTTGCCCTACAATACCCAGTTGCTGGAGTCTTTTACTGACTTCATCATTCAGCGCAATCATTAGATGTGAACGTCGCCTCTTATTGCACAACATAAACATTAAATAAAATTGGTAGATATTCACTTAATGTCACTGGATCTTGCTCACTACCCTATTCTCGCGCTGGCTGATACCCCTGAACTATTGCGGGTGTTACCGCAAGACAAGCTAAAACAGTTGGCAGTAGAGCTACGTCAATATTTATTAACCAGTGTCAGTCAGAGCAGTGGCCACTTCGCTTCTGGTCTGGGTACCGTAGAATTAACCGTCGCCTTGCACTATGTGTATAACACCCCTTTTGATCGCGTATTGTGGGATGTGGGTCATCAGGCTTATCCCCACAAGATCTTAACCGGTCGTCGTGAGCGCATGCCTACCATTCGTCAAAAAGGCGGCTTGCATCCTTTCCCCTGGCCTCCAGAAAGTCAATATGACACCTTTGCCGTCGGGCATTCATCTACGTCCATTAGCGCAGCACTTGGCATGGCCGTGGCAGCCGATAAAGAAGGTCTTGGGCGCAAAGTGGTTGCCGTTATAGGTGATGGAGCTATGACTGCAGGAATGGCCTTTGAAGCCCTCAATCATGGCGGCGATATTGATAAAGATTTACTGGTTATCTTGAATGACAACGAGATGTCGATCTCGGAAAACGTAGGAGCACTGAATAGCCACTTGGCGCGGCTACTCACCGGCAGTTTTTTCAACTCCATTCGGGACGGCAGTAAAAAGCTACTGAGCAATGTGCCGCCCATCAAGGAGTTTGCCAGTCGAGCAGAAGAACATATTAAAGGCATGGTCGTACCCGGCACCATATTTGAAGAATTAGGCTTTAACTATATTGGCCCCATTGATGGCCATGATGTCGATGGCGTAATAGGCACCTTGCGCAATATGCGCAATATCAAAGGCCCACAAATACTGCATGTGGTCACCAAAAAGGGCAAAGGCTATGAAATGGCCGAGCAAGATCCGATTAAGTTTCATGCGGTGCCAAAATTTAATCCCAAGGATCAAGCCTTGCCCAAGGCTGCGCCCAGCAACCCCACATTTTCAAATATATTTGGCAGCTGGCTGTGCGATATGGCCGAGCAAGATCCTAAGCTAATGGCGGTCACCCCTGCCATGCGCGAAGGCTCCGGCATGGTCAAGTTCTCTCAACAATACCCGCAACAATATTTTGATGTGGCCATTGCCGAGCAACACGCAGTAACTTTTGCAGCCGGCCTGGCCAAAGAGGGGCTGAATGCCGTAGTGGCGATTTATTCTACTTTTCTACAACGGGCCTACGACCAACTTATTCATGATGTGGCCTTACAAAATTTGCCGGTGTTATTCGCCATAGATCGCGCTGGTTTGGTAGGAGCAGACGGTGCAACACACCAAGGGGCCTTTGATATACCCTTTTTACGTTGTATTCCCAATTTAGTACTCATGACACCGGCAGATGAAAACGAATGTCGACAGATGTTATACACCGGACACAAGCTGAATAAGCCCACTGCGGTTCGTTATCCTCGAGGTCCAGGCACTGGCGTTATCCCCCAGCCGCTGATGCAAAGCCTGGAAATAGGTAAGAGCCGTAATGTTCGCCAGGGCGAAAAGATCGCTATTTTAAATTTTGGGGTATTATTACCCTTTGCTCAGGCTGCCGCCGAAAATCTTAATGCCACGGTTATCGATATGCGCTTCGTGAAGCCCCTCGACAAGCAAGTGATTGAACTGCTAGTTAACGATCATGAGCTGTTTGTCACACTTGAAGACGGGGTAATTATGGGGGGAGCAGGCAGTGCAGTAGCCGAGTACCTGATGTCCTGTCAATCTAACAGCCGCCTGTTGCAAATTGGTTTGCCCGACGAATTTATTATGCAGGGCACTCAGCAAGAGATGTATGCGGAATTAGGCCTGGACACGGATGGTATATTGGCTAAGGTAAAAGCCTTTCAAGCTTAGAAGCTAAGGGCTAAAATATTGGCCCGGCAGACCTTACAACCACTGTAAATAAAGCGCTAGATGCATACAGGTTAGAGAAAACAGGCCTGCCAATACATCGTCGATCATGATGCCAAAACCACCGTGCACGTGCTTGTCCAGGTAACTGATAGGCCAGGGTTTTAGGATATCGAAAAACCTAAATAGCAAAAAACCAAGCAACATGGTTTGCCAGCTGATGGGCACCGCTATCAGGGTGATAAGCATGCCGGCCACTTCATCCCAGACGATGGAGGAATCGTCATGTACCTGCATATCATCCGCGGTTTTCCCACACAGCCAAATGCCCACAATGCAGACTACAAGAGTGATCAACAAGTAGATATAAAAAGGCGTATAGAGCGATAAAAGCCATACCAGAGGTAAGGCCGCGATAGTGCCAAAAGTACCTGGCGCTTTGGGGGCTAAACCACTGCCAAAGCCTAAAGCGAGAAAGTGCACAGGATTTTTCAGGGAAACCCGCTGGCGACTTTGTTGGTCCATCAATACGGCCCCTTAAATATGCTGTATGGCTTTAAATATATGTATGGCCTTAAAAATGTTCGTAGCCTTTACCATCAAAGAGGTAAGGTTCATTTTCTAAGCGTAGTTCGAGTTTTTCACCGACACCATTGAGCTGGCCAATACAGGTTGCCACTATATTGACATTAGCCAGGGCTATATCCAGATTGCCCTTTTGCTCGTGGCCCACAGTAAACAACAATTCATAGTCATCTCCCGCGCTCAGAGCGTATTTCAGAGCCGTACCCCTGTCTACTGAGTCGCTCAATGCGGATGATAGTGGTAGTTTATCAAGATGGATACAGGCTCCACAGGCAGAGGCTTTTAGTATATGCCGTAAGTCAGATACCAGCCCATCGGAAATATCAATGCAGGATGAGGCGATCCGCCGCAGGCTTGTTCCAGCCAGCAATCGGGGCGTAGGATAGTGCAGACGCTTTAACAAGTATTCTTCATGAGCAGCCTCATCCACCTTGACCTTATTCAGCAAAATATCCAGGCCTAAACCGGCATCCCCCAAACTCCCCGTCACATAAACAAAGTCTCCTGGCTTGGCATTGGCCCGGGTCAGAGCTTGTTCTGCTGGTACAAAGCCCTGAGCGGTAATGGTAATCGCCAGTGGCCCCTGAACTGTGTCTCCGCCTATCAACTGTATGGAGTAATATTGGGTTATTTCCTGTAGGCCTCGAGAGAATTCTTCCAACCACTGCTCATCGTAAGCAGGTAAGGACAAGGACAAACTCAGCCAGGCAGGTTGGGCACCCATGGCCGCGACATCACTTAGATTAACCGCCACCGCTTTTTGCGCAATGGCATGAGCGGGGGTATCAGCCAAAAAATGCACACCGCTGATCAGAGTATCGGTGGTAGTGGCAAGGGCCTGTCCCTCCGGCATTTGGGTAATCGCACAATCATCACCAATACCTAACAATACGTCTTTACGCTGATAACTTTTTTCTTTGAAAAAGTTATCAATTACAGAAAATTCTTTCACTTTGTCTACTTTATTAGTTTTATTATTTGGCGAGCAGTAACAGTGTCCAAATAAGCACTGTTACCAACAACACTGGATACGTCTGTTACAACTCATCTTTGCGCAGGGTCTTAATAGCTTTATCCAAGACCCCATTAACAAATTTATGGCTTTCTTCCGCGCCAAAGGACTTGGCTAGCTCAATAGCCTCGTTGATCACCACTTTTTTCGGCACATCTATACGGCTGACTAACTCATAGGTGGCAAGGCGCAAGATGGCTTTTTCCACTGGATCAAGCTCTTCCGGCAAGCGACCAAGATAAGGTTTAATATTCTTATCCAGTTCAGTGCTATCTTTGACTACCGCGCGCAATAGCTCTAAGAAGTACTCGGTATCAACTTTGGCCATTTCATTTGATGTGACCATGGCCAATTCGATTTGTTCCACTGGATTCTTGGTCATCTGCCAGGAATATACGGCTTGTACAGCTAGCTCTCTGGCTTTACGACGGGCAGCAGGTTTCACTTATTTTGCCCCTGCAATTTGGCTTTCAATATTGGCCATTACATTGACCATTTCAAGGGCTCCCAGTGCTGCATCAACACCTTTATTGCCTGCTTTGGTACCAGAACGCTCAATGGCTTGTTCAATGCTATCAGTGGTGATCACACCAAACGAGACGGGAATGCCATAGTCAAGGGACACCTGAGCTAAACCCTTGTTGCACTCACCGGCAACAAATTCAAAATGTGGCGTGCCACCACGGATAACCGCACCTAAGGCGATGATCGCATCAAAGCAGCCTTTTTCGGCTAGCTTTTTAGCGGCAATTGGCAGTTCATAAGCACCGGGCACACGGACTAAAGTGATGTCTTGCTCACTCACTTCACCGTGACGCTCAAGGGTATCCAGGGCGCCATCTAATAAGCTTTCAACCACAAAGCTATTAAAACGAGAAACCACTAAGGCAAATTTCTTACCTGTTGCGCGAACGTTACCTTCAATGATATTCATGCTGTATCAGCCTTAACTATAAAAATTCGGCGCACATTGTAGCATAAGCACCGTTTGGATTAATGGGATTTTTTACATTTAACCCGGTGTTTTACCCAGAAGTATTAAATAACCTTCGCTTGGTATAACGGGCTAAGGTTACAACTTAGTCTTCTACATATTCGACGACTTCCAGGCCATATCCAGACAAGGCATGATATTTTTTTGGACGACTCAAGAGGCGCATTTTTTTAACGCCTAAGCTGGCCAGGATCTGACTGCCTACCCCAACTGTGCGGGAGGTACCCTGCCAGGTCGCCCCGGTGGGTTTTTCACCTTTGTCTTCCGCGTCAAACTGCATCACTTGCGCCAGCACATCAACCTGTTTACCCAATAACACCAGCACGCCATCTTCTTTGGCAATGCGCTGCATTGCCTGAGCCACATTCATCGTACGAGCTATAGAGCGTGTTGAGCCGAATAAATCACTCAGGGTATTTTGTAAATGCACCCTAACTAATGTCGGCGTATTGCCTTTTATCTCACCCTTGCACAAGGCAAAGTGAACTTGATTATCAATCACGTCTTTAAAAGTCAGCAGATCAAATTCCCCAAACTCGGTGGGCAACTTGCATTTGGCCACTTGCTCGATGGTGGTTTCATTGAGATTACGATATTCGATCAAATCGGCAATGGTGCCAATTTTCAATCCATGTTTAGCTGCAAACACTTCTAATTCCGGACATCTGGCCATGCTGCCATCTTCATTAAGAATTTCTACGATGGCCGCGGCGGGTTCACAGCCCGCTAAACGGGCTAAGTCCACACCGGCTTCCGTGTGCCCTGCTCTATTCAATACACCGCCTTCTTTGGCGATTAAAGGGAAAATATGCCCGGGTTGCACAATATTACTGGCCGTAGCGTCTACCGCTACTGCTGCCAGGATGGTCTTTGCCCTGTCCGTTGCCGAGATGCCAGTAGTGACGCCTTCTGCCGCTTCGATAGACACGGTAAAGTTAGTGGAAAACTGGGCGCCGTTATTATCCACCATTAGCGGCAAACTTAAGCGCCGACAGCGTTCAGCCGTCATTGGCAGGCATACTAGGCCTTTGGCATGGGTGACCATGAAGTTAATCGCTTCTGGGGTAACGTGCTCGGCGGCCATGATAAGGTCACCTTCGTTTTCCCGGTCTTCGTCATCCATCAATACCACCATCTTGCCTTGACGGATGTCTTCAATTATTTCTGCAGTGCTGTTAAACGCCATATTATGTATTTTCTTATTTGCTAATGTGTAGGGAGCCACCAACGCTGCCAGCTGTTTCGCTGCTTTAGTCATCGGTGAATAAATAGATACCTATTTTACTTCAAATAGCCGTTTTCTGCTAAAAACGCCATGCTAATGTCTTTACCGCCGCCGTCAGCCTGAGTATACGCTGCTTTATCACCCAGCATTAAACGCTCCAGATAACGGGCAATCACATCCACTTCCAGGTTGACCTTGGTGCCGACCTTATACAAACCGATGATGGTTTCTTGCAGGCTATGGGGAATAAGGGTAATCAAGAGTTGTGCACCGTTTACTCCATTCACTGTCAGGCTTACCCCATCTACGGTAATGGAGCCTTTCTCTGCCAGGTACTTAGCCAGTTCATCGGGAGCCTTTAGCCATATTTCCACATAGCGACCGACGGGATCAATCGACACCACCTCGCCAACCCCATCCACATGGCCACTGACAATATGTCCGCCCAATCTGGAAGTGGCCATTAAGGCTTTCTCTAAATTAACTCTATCCCCGGCCTGATACGTGGCAAATCCGGTGCGTTTAATGGTTTCCGGTGAGACATCGGCACTGAAGCTGTGGGCCGTTTTGGCCACCACGGTTAAACACACGCCATTGTTGGCTATGCTGTCGCCCAGAGCAACATCACTCATATCCAGCTTATTCACGGCTATGGTCAGCCTGATGTCGTCACCAGAGGGTTGTAATGTTTCCATCACACCTACGTCTTCAATAATTCCAGTAAACATAAATTCTCTATATTTCTTAATTCAGCCCCTATTCTCTAGGAGCAAGTAATTCTATGGGAGCAGGGTAATCTTAGGTATCAGGGTATTGTACCCGTGCCGTGAATTTTATATCACAGCCCAGTTGACGAATGTCTTGCCAGTCCAGTTGATAGGCCTGCTGCATATCCGTTAACTCATCAATGGCAAATAGGTCTTGCCCTTTATCCCCTAATAATTTGGGCGCCTGGTATAAAATCAATTCATCAATCAAACTATTTTGCAATAAGGTCCCGGCAAGCTTGGCGCCGGCTTCAACCCAAATATGATTTAATTGCAAAGTCCCAAGGTGTTTAAACACGGCTTGCAAGTCCAGTTGATTACTACGGTAGGGAGCCTGCCATTGCTGCACACCTTCGGGCAGCATTTCATTGGGCCGACTATTAACTATTAGTATGTCCCCGGGCAGAGTAAATAATTTAAGTCGGCCGTGAAGTTGATTGCGCCCGTCCAAAATGATCCTAAGGGGTTGACGCAAATCTTGTTGGGCAAGAATATCCTCGCTCAATCCGGTTTCCTGATAACGGACATTCAACGAAGGATCATCCGCCAGTACCGTGCCAGAGCCCGATAAAACAGCACAACTCTTGGCCCGATGTCGCTGAACATCCTGTCTTGCTGGCTTTGCGGTGATCCATTGACTCTGTCCATTTGCCAGAGCGGTTTTACCATCCAGACTAGAGGCCAATTTGACCGTAACCCAAGGCATGCCCGTGGTCATACGTTTGATAAAACCAAGATTTAGCGTTTCGGCCTGTTGCTGCAGTAGACCATGAGACACCTCTATACCCGCTGCAGCGAGTTTGTCTAAACCCTTTCCTGCCACGAGTGGATTGGGATCTACCATGGCGGCAATCACCTTGTCCACCCCCGCTTCTATAAGCGCTTCGGCGCACGGTGCCGTACGCCCGGTATGACTACAGGGTTCGAGGGTCACGTAAGCGGTTGCCCCCCTGGTTTTGTCCCATGCCTCGGCCAGCGCATGCACTTCGGCATGGGCAGTGCCCGCTTTTTGGTGCCAGCCCTGACCAATAATATTGCCGTCGGCATCGGCCAATACACAGCCCACATTAGGATTGGGCGAGGTAGTGAATTGCCCCTTTGCCGCCAGACGGATCGCTTTGGCCATCAGCTGAGCATCGAGGGGAGAGAATTGCGTCAAACTATGAATTCCTTCAGGGGCTAGATCAGTCACTCAAACGGGCAATTTCTTCACCGAACTCGCGAATATCTTCAAAAGAGCGATATACCGAGGCAAAGCGCACGTAAGCCACTTTATCTAATTCTTTGAGGGCATCCATGATCAAGCTGCCGAGAAACTCGCTGGCGATTTCTCGCTCACCGGTGGCCCGCAGTGAAGACTTCAGACGGCTAATGCATTGCTCAACCTGCTCGGTACTGACCGGACGTTTTTCCAGGGCCCGCTGCAAACCCGCTCTAAGCTTGTCTTCATTAAAGGGCTCACGAGAGCCATCACGCTTGACTACGCGGGGCATCACCAGTTCCGCCATTTCAAAGGTAGTGAAACGCTCCTTGCACACGGTGCACTCCCGTCGTCGCCTAACCTGGTGACCATCAGCCACCAGACGGGAGTCGATGACCTTGGTTTCTTGTACAGAGCAGAAAGGACAAAACATAGGGCTTATTCGTTTACTGAGTAGTTGGGATCAACGTATTATGCCGATAAGAGGCTCGAAAAGCCACTTTAGTAAGGAGGGTCGGACTTATTCGCCACACTGCACATAAATGGCATGAAAATAGCTTTGTTTGTCACAGGCATAATTAGCGAAAAATAATTTCAAGGCGATACGCTGTGCAAGTAACGAGTGTCAAAGAATTTCAAATGAAAGGGTTTAGTGTCACCATTGGTTACTGTGCATTGTCGTTACTTAGTGCCTGCTCGATGTTGCCATCTGATGATACCGCACATCAACAAGCGCTCCCGTCCTTTGTAGACACTTCAGAACTGAGTGTTCACCACTATGTAGAACAATTAACTAAACAATTGTTATTAACCGCAAAACCGATAGATTTAACCCAATCTGTGGCGGTAGGCACATTCTTGCCAACCGAAAGTATTAATGGCAAAGACATGCCTACTGCCAATATCTTAGGTCAACAGATTCAGGAAAGTTTTGTCACCCTGGCGACCCAGGCAGGACTCAACGTGATTGAATTTAAGACCGCAAAAGCGATTAAAATCCAACAAAACCAAGATCTCATGTTATCCAGACAAGTCAGCGAAATAAACTCTTATATAAAGGCTGACTACTATCTAACCGGCACCTATACCACCCAACAACAAAGTATCGTAATTAATGCCCGGCTCATTGAGACCAGCAGCCAACGAGTTATCGCCGCCGCAACTGACTTTATTCCCAGTAATGTAATGTGGGCCCAGGGCAAAGTGATGATGAAAGATAAAAGTATTTTCCGTACGGCGTATTAGGAGTTAAACATGAAGACTACTTTATTATTAATAACAATCAGTGCCTGCCTACTCGGTGGCTGTTCAAACATGATGACAACAGAGCAGCAAGACAAGCCAGACAGTGGCTGGTTGGCAAACGTTTTTCCGGCAGAACCCCCTCTGGATGAACAAGACATTGAATTGGAGGATCAACCAGAAAACCCCCTAATTCCTCTATCGTCGGCAGACAAGAGTGTCAACTTTCACAATCAGATGCAGGGAACTTTACTCAATAAGCAGCAGAAAAAAGTCCAACATGAGCAGCTCAGACAACCATTATTAACAAAAAACATAAACCATTATGTACGTGGACTTATGCAGGATATGGCTGGCAATTTACAATATGTCAACGCCACTACTCCGGTCGCCGTAGCCAGTTTTGTTTTTCTGGACGCCTCTTATGACAGTAGTAGTTTACTGGGCAATCAGATAGCGGAAAGCTTTATCCATGAAATACGCAAATTTAATATCCCGGTACTGGACTTCAAAACTACCGGTTGGCTCATGGTCACCCCTGATGGTGACTTTGCACAATCCCGGGATTATCAGGAATTAAGTTCTGAAACCCAGATCAGCTATGTTGTCACGGGCACCTTAGTCAAACATCAGGGAGGGATTTTAGTAAATGCCCGTATGGTCGACATGAAGTCTAAGGTAGTCGTCGCATCGGCACAAAGCCTTATCCCAAATGAGGTGGCAGACGCCCTGACGGGCAGCCACAACAACGGTAGCCCCCAAATTCAAACAGAATCAGCGGCCCCTGCAGTTTCCTTGGTACAAGGTTAATTACCTCCTGCATCAAATCAACGAGCGTGCCTGAACATTTATTGTCTTTTTTATTTGCAGCTGATGTATTGAATGTACGTCTAGCTTTGCGCTAAACAATGCATTTCTTTTGAGGCCTCATTCCTTTCACTCAAAAAGTCAACAATGGTGCGATTGAAAATATGCCATACCCGTTTGCAAGGCAACGGCAGGGACGTGAAAATACAATGAAAGTAAATCCCACTGCTAAATCAGAGCGCTAAAATAACTGCTAGATATCTATCGGGGGAAAACTTTAAGGTCACTTGTGGCTACTTCTAAGAAGACGAAAGGACACAGCAAGCGATTGATTAATATATAAAGGACATATCTCAGTAACAACTAATTTTAATATTCCGCAGATAAAATAAAGTTGGGGATCAGAGTACTGGCAGTCGTTATCACTTTTTTATTATACAGCCCGACTATCCTAGCATTCACAATAATGCCTTTCTTAGCTCTTAGCCAGGTGCCGGTTAATACATAGTCAAAAGGCAAATCATCATAATCATTGAATTCACGGGACAAAGTAAATGCACCGGTCGGCGTGGCTTCGACATAATCACTGACGTTGTGATCCGCCAGGCTGAGGTCAAATTGCTGTAACTGGCCGTACAATAACTCAGAAAGTTGATTACCAAACAAGTCTCCCTGCCTTAGGTTCGAATCAAAGGAAACAAAAGAGGTAATGGCAATGGCCTTGTATCCTGCTGGGTTGTGCATGTTATCAACTAAGTCCATGGCCAGCTGTTCTACATATTCTGGCAGCAGTTCATGCACCAGTCTGCTTTGTTGGCCATTTTGCTTAACATTGTTCTGGCCTGCAAGGAAGCCGGAAGATTTTCCGCCACATCTTTGATATACCCCATTGTCACCTACGCATAAATTTGAATTATCCGCAAAAAATGACGATGAACAACCGCCTAGGCTCAATGCCAAGCCTGTGGCCAGAGCTAAGGTGCCCAGCTTAACTGGTTTAAATGAGGTCATATGAACTCTTTAAATAATTTTCATCCTGCATAAACCAGCCTCTTTATCTCTTTTTCTTATCTCTTACTTGCTGATAAGCAAGATTAATACCATATGAAATAGGGTAATTCATGGCTGATTATCTCCGGCTCGGCTTTTGTTATAGCGCCTGATGTAAGTCGAAATACCGCTGTTGGAATAATATTAACCTTTCTACCCCAGCGGCAGTTTTTTGTCATCTTAGGACAAAACCTGCCGCTGTGCACAAAATTAAAGTACCACCGACAGAGCCGGGGGCTTATTATGTGACGCCCTAAAAGGGCTAAAGTAAGCACCAAAGGCGCATTAGATACCAAATTTTAGCTGATCTCTGTCAACGTCAGTCTTTTCCTGATTTCGGATATATTCCCTCACCATTTCTTCGTCAAGGCCTACTGTGGATACAAAATAACCTCTGGCCCAAAATGCTTCTCCTACAAAATTTTTTTGTTTACCTTTAAAATTTCGAGCTATTGATATTGCACTTTTACCTTTCAAGCAACCTACAACATTTGAAACCGCTAACTTACAAGGTATGCTCAAACATATATGAACGTCATCCTTCATTAAATGTCCCTCTTCTATCACCACTCCTTTTTGCCGCGCCAATTCGTGAAATATTTCACCCAGATGTTTTCTTAGCGTTCCAAATATAATCTTTCGTCTTTTCTTCGGGATAAATACTATATGGTATTTACCATCCCACCTTGTATGGGCCAAACTTTTATAATCTCGCATAGCTTGTTTCCTTCGTTCTTTTGGTCGAGATACGAAAGATACCTGCACCACGGTAACGGTAAAACCTATGCGAGTCTCCCCGGCAGAGCCGGGAGTTTACCTTCTATTAATTAAGCTGGTTGTCTTTTACTTGAAGCATATAATTCGCCACTTCTGCCCGCGCTATCTCTGTCGTCTGGGTCTGACAGTGCATGGCGTCGCCTGAGATAGTGGCTCCCTTTACCGACAGGTGGCGCAACATGTTTTGCATGACGGGGATTTCATTGGTCTTATCTGACACTTCATGTTGACAAAGGATCAAACTGCTGTCGACTACCATGGCACTCATTAATTGTAATGGGTTAAGCGAAGTGCCATGTCCTGAGCCCCTGAGAACTTTGCCATCAAAGGCGATATGCTCTTTTTTGTCCTGCTCCCGAACCATGTTCACCCATTGTTCAAAACAGCTCACTAAGCTCTCGGCCTTGATCCCGCCCTGCCTTGAGAGTAGGGTAATCACTCATTTTGATACCAATCGACAAAGTTAGGGATCCCAACTTTTATACTCGTTTTAGGGTTATAGCCTAAATGCTCTCGAGCTAAGCTAATGTCAGCGTAAGTTTCCGCTACATCACCTGGTTGCATGGGAAGATAATCTTTTATGGCATTTTTCCCTAGGCTCACTTCAAGATATGTGCTCATATCTTCCAAACTCTCCGTTTCGTTGTTGCCTAAATTAAATATTGTAGCCGGTTTCGACATAGGTTTTTCAATAGCCCCTATAATCCCTTGAACGATATCCTCCACATAAGTAAAATCTCGCCTCATCTTCCCATTATTGAAAACTTTTATAGGACGATTGTTTAAAATAGCATCTGTAAATAGCCACAAAGCCATGTCTGGCCTACCTTTAGGGCCATATACGGTAAAGAATCGCAACCCCACTGTTTCGAACTTATATAAATGGGAATATGTATGTGCCATGAGTTCGTTAGCTTTCTTCGTTGCCGCATACAAGGAAATTGGATGATCCACTTGTTGTGACTCTGAAAAAGGCATCACTTTATTGCCTCCATAGACACTAGAGCTCGATGCATAAACCAATCTTGCAATTTTATTATGACGGCATCCCTCAAGTACATTGAGGTAAGCTTCGATATTATTTTGAGTATAGGAGTGAGGAGCCTCTATACTATATCTGACTCCAGCTTGAGCAGCCAAATGGACAACCGAATCAGCTTGACTAGAGTCAAACAGTTTCTCAGTATCACTTTTGGATGATAAATCTACTTGCTGAAATTCAAATTTTGAATTTCCTTTTAAAGATTCTAAACGGTACTCTTTTAATTTGGGATTATAGTAATCGTTTAATGAATCGACTCCTATAATATCATGACCTATCGCCATAATTTCTTAGCTTAAATGACTGCCAATAAATCCTGCAGCACCTGTAACAATAATTTTCAAGCTTGACCCTTCTTTTTCAATTTAATAATTCCTCGATAACTCTTAGCTTTAAATGCTTGTAATTCATCAAACAACTCATTTGATTGTACTGGCTCTAGTTTATTTCTAAAACAACGATATGCTTCTCTTAACTGACAAAGTTTTTCTTTTGACCAACCTCGTCTCGATAATCCAATACTATTAATGCCAATAATTTTAGCCGGATCACCTTGAACCATAGCATAAGGAGGAACATCTTGTCGCATACCGCTTAGCGGCACTGGTACCCAAACCCCGCGTAAACCTCACTAGGTTTCATGGCGTATTTGCACCAAACAGTCGGCACCGCGTGACAATAACACCCGCCTTACGAAATAAGACTAAACAAGCATTGTCGACAGGGCAGGAAAAAACACGGGCACAAAAGCACCAATCGATGACCTGGGCACAAAGACTTAAACGGGTTTTTGGGATAGAAATAGAAACGTGTGAGCAATGCGGTGGTGCGGTTAAGGTTATAGCGAGCATCGACAAATCGGCAGGAAAGCCGATTTGCACAGCGAATGCTGCCCGCAAGGGTTAGGCACAGGGATGTGCCTAATGAACATCCATTGGTGATCCAAAAGATACTCAGTCACCTGAATACAAAAAATGACGATGTCGTCGAATTATTGCCCCCACAAAGTAGAGCACCGCCTCAGATAAGCCTGTTTGAATAAAAGCCGTTCATCATCATAAGCAATATTCAGAGC
>JAWUXW010000028.1:0-11971 GCA_034111125.1 Paraglaciecola sp. | reverse complement strand
TGGGGAAAACAATGCTCAGGGCAGAGAGAAGTTTCGCGAAGAGTTGGAAGAAGTTCATCAAATGTTTAAAGGCTTTGTACAAGATCATCGCCCTAACATGGACATTAATAAAGTGGCGACCGGCGAATATTGGTATGGGACTAAAGCCCATGAGCTTGGCCTAGTGGATAGCATTCAAACCTCTGATGATTACCTTCTCACAGCCAACGAAGAGCGCAAAATTTATGCGGTGAAATATGTAATTAAGAAAAATCTAGCTGAAAAATTTGGTATTGCAGCGAGTGTTGCTGTCGAGTCATCTTTAATGAAACTATGGAGTAAAAGCCAGAATATTTTAAGATAAAACCAGCTAAAAGAACTTTTGTTTGTTTATCTCAATGCCAGCGCAATGCTGGCATTACATTTTTGGCTAACTTGCCTTAACTTTACAGTATTTGTGTCAATCCCCCTGAAAACTCCTTTTTTTTAAAAAGTAGCCTGTTTATTCTCCAATTTGTTGATTTTTTGCTCATTGTAATTGTAACGTGAGGAACGTATTTATAGTGGTCCCTGACAAATTATTGAAAGTAAGTACGTAACGTAGGCCAAATAGCCGTATTTAACCGGTTTTATAATAAGAAAAATCAAATTGAATTTTTGGCAAATATAATGAAAGCACCAATAAATAAACTTACCAGAATTATGCGAATAATATTCGCGGCTTGACTGCCGCAGCTGTCGCCAGTATTTCACCTGTTATGGCACAAGAAGGACAGGTGACGCGGATGTAGAAAAATTGCTGTCATTGGCTCCCGTGGTGCACCACGTTCCATCGCTGACTCACCCGTTCCTATCGATATAATTAGTGGCGATGAATTAGGCAAGTCCGGCTCTGCAGATATGTTGGATCTTCTCGTCAGTTCAGTGCCTTCGTTTAGCGCACGTGCACAGCCAATATCAGATGCCGCTACCCTTATCCGCCCTGTTAACCTTAGTGGTTTATCCTCTGATAGCACATTGACCCTAGTTAACGGTAAACGTCGCCACAGAGCATCAGTCATTGCCTTTCAGGGTAGTGGTGTTAACGATGGCGCTCAGGGCCCGGATATTTCTGTTATCCCTAGCATTGCGCTCAAACAAGTAGAGGTATTGCGTGACGGTGCGGCGGCCCAATATGGCTCTGATGCCATCGCTGGGGTTATGAAATTTGTCTTAAAAGATGATGCTGATGGTGGTTCTTTCACGATAAAGCAGGGTGAGTTTTACGAAGGCGATGGTTCTACCACTACCTTTGCCGGTAACGTTGGCATGCTCTTGACCAAAGATGGTTTTGTTAACTTAAGTTTCCAGTTAAAGAACGCCGATGCAACTAGCCGCAGTGTTCAGCGCCCTGATGCGGCAGGACTTATAGCTGCAGGTAATACAGCAGTGGGTGATCCGGCTCAAATTTGGTGTAACCCTGAAATTATCACCAATTAACACACCAATTAACAGAACACACCAATTAACAGGACAGCCATCGTAATTAAAGGGAAAACGACTTTAACATGGCTGTCCTGTTAATTTCTGCTGTTAATTTTGCTGGCACTTCGAAAACAGTCCCCTAACAAGGTGGTCGTTGCTGTCCCGGTGGCAGCAAAAGATGCCGTATTGCGCATCCGAATGGTAGGTCGACAAAGTGTTTTGTCTGGCGAGCCCAGAGCCTTTTACGGCAGTAGGCTGCTGGTATGAGGCGTTTTCCCAACTGACAGACAAAGAGGTGATAGATGGACTCAAAAAAGCCTGGTGTAAGTCATAAGCAAAGTGTTCGAGTGATATCGTCTACAGCGATAAAAAAAAGACGCCGATAACATTGGCGCCCTTATTTAGTGCAGATTCCTGATAATCAAGAGTAAAATTTTCAATTACTCATTTATCGATATTTTACGCTGAAGTTGCTGAGCCTTTTCTGACTTGGGCATAGAGACACTCAATACTCCTTTCTTAAAGTCGGCCTTTATTTTGTCTTCTTCAACGCTGGGGGGCAGGGAAAAACTGCGCTTGAAATAACCGTAGCTGCGCTCCATTAGGTGGTAGTTTCCCTCTTTGTCTTCTTTTTTCTCGGTTTTTTTCTCACCACTTAAGGTCAAGACTCCGTCAGACAGATCCAAATTAATATTTTCCAGATCCAGACCCGGAAGTTCGGCTGACAATTTGTAGGACTTGTCGTCCTCCATGATGTCAACCTTCGGGTTAAGGTTGAAGTCGGTTGATTCAACACTTGGAAAGCTTGGACGCATAAATGGCCAGCTATGGGTAAATTTATCAAAGAATTCGTCTATCTGAGGTAAGTGCATGCCGAAGGGCGATACACCTTTGTTTTTTCCGTCATTTGCATGGGATTTCACAGAAACATTTGACATGATTGCATTCCTATTAATGAGTTAATAACTGTTGGTCTGTTACTTGTTTTCACCAGCGAATTTGACAGCTAGTGACAACAGTAAGTGTTATTAATTTAAGCACCAATGAGAGGGGCAATATTGATCCTGATCAAGCAATATCATCAGTCTGGTTGGTATATTTTACTACTCATTATTTTGAGCGGTTACTGCATCGATTCGACGGGCAATTTCGGCAATATGTTTGGCAACATCACTTAAGGATGAAGCCGAAGTGATGGCATCCACACCTTGCATTTTCAAGTCGCCCTGGCCAGAAGTGGTCAGGATAATGATCTTGTCGTGGTTTGGGTGGCGTTGGGTAAATAGTTTGGCATCCACCTGTGGCTCCCAACTCTCCCAGGTGTGCAGAATTAACACGGCACTCCAATCTTCAACATTAACCGAGGACAGGGCTGAAACGTCAATCACCTGGACAGTCATTTGCCGCTGTTTAGCCGCCGCAATCACTCCCTCAACCACGGCATTTTTATACTCGCTGCCTTGTGTGGCGATTAGTATCTGATGTTTAGCGTCTGGCACTGTTACAGTCATAGCAGGGGCAATATCCATTGAATAATGGGACTTGTACCATACCAGTAAGGCAAAGATGATTAGCCCAATGATGGCCAATGCTAGGGTGATGTTTCGCCATTTACTCATAGCTTTCTCCAGTTAGTGAGTGGTACCTGATCCTGAGAGACTATCGTGTTATAGATTGAGATGTCTTTACTTTCTCTCGCTGCCCGCTGACAGTTTTTTGAAAAAACTATCTATTTTTTCGTTACATAGATGCGATTTAATATCGTCTTCAGAGACTTCAAGTGTGGCGATGGGCTGTTTAGCGCACAGTTTCTGCATTGTTTTGAAAACCCCTATGCCGCCGGAAGTGCCCTCAGTACAAAAGAAGGCAACCTTATTGAACCTGTGTTTTTGCCTAAGAATGTAGCTACGCATGGGCGGTGCCAATTTCATCATCCATACCGGTGCCCCGAGGATAAGCAAATCATATTGGCCCGGATCCGCGTTAACATAGTGAATCTTACCAGGGCGAGAAAACAAGGCCTCGTAGGCGGTGAGTAGTGTGCCGAACAGGCCTTTACGAACCCTTCTATCCTGTATCCGTTCACTATCTGCTTCAAACTTGCCGACAAGAACGTCGGCAATTTTTTGAGTGTTGCCAGTAAGGGAATAATAAATAATTAGGGTTCTCATTTTTTGCCTGTGCGCTTTAAGGAAATTTTTCGAATATCAAAGCGACCGCTTGGTTGATTTTCGCTTCAAGATTGTCCATGGTTTTTTTACTCAATTTCCCTACGGCAATGCCTTCCCACAACAACTTTTTGTTCTTCCTTTCAATCACATCGATATTCAAGGTGCCTTCAGTGTATTGATCCACTCTTGTTTGGTTGAGGGGATAACCTGGCCATACTCCATAGTTGTATCTAAAGTGATAATAAGGATAGGGGGCTGGGGTGTTTATAACGCGCATTTTTTCTTTGGTATAGGCGTTGAAGTTAAGCCAGAGATCGGGGTTTTCCCCGTAGCGATAGCCTTTGTTCTGCATTTCCTTAATGATTGCATTTTTGATGTATCGCGTGGAAAGTTTGTCATATTCGTTACCCTGGGCAATCAGTTGAGGATGAAAGCCAAAGGTGCTGTAGCTGCCAAGGTCGGCAGTGTCGTCATATAAGGCATGAACTTGTGGCACAGATTGGCAGGCTGAGACTAGCCAGATAGCGCACAAAATCATCATCGTGCGCAGAGGGTGAAGCGCTTTTATCGTATTCATAACGAACGTCCTTTACATAGGGGAAGACTCTAATCATCAAAGAAAATCGCCTTAGCGTGTTGATCCAAATCAAACTTAATCTGTTTGTTTTGGGCCTGTAGATCATTGGTGTACTAAGTCGAATCAAGATGCGGCTAAAGTTTTGAGCAAGGGTTAGTAGGTTCTATTTAGTGCCTCAAAGCCACCCACCAGATCAAACAGCTCTTCGTCTATTCCGCCCTGACGTTGATTATGGAAGCTACGGTGCAACTGTTCTTGCAACTCTTCGATATTTTTTTCTGCTCGTTGCATGGCAACTAAACGACTTGCGTTTTCGCTGGCAAGGGATTCTGCACAGGCTCTATATATCGACACAAAAAGATATTCATGGATCAGGGCGCCAAGGCTTGCATTGTTTCCAACTAGCACCTGAGGTAGACATGAGTTTGGCCACGGTTTGTTTATGAATTCGTTTTTCCACTGACGGTCCATGGGCAGTAGCCGCTGGTAAGCTGGCTGGTAGCTGGCTTTGGACGTCGGGTGGTTGAAAAAAAGATAAACCTGTTTGATGTTGCCAAACTCCCACTGTGCATCAATTTTAATCAATAGTTCGGAAATTAACTGGGTAATAGACGCGATGGATTTGGGCAGGGCAAAGCTAGGCCCACTAACTACCTTGCTTTCGTTTAGACGAGCTTGCATACGTTCACCTACCGGCCAACATATTTTTTTGCCAGGGTATTTAGCCAATTCGTCATCTAAAAAGCTCACGAGCAATTCGTTAAATTGCCCGACTAAACCCTGATCAGAACCAAAGACGATTGCGTAAATATTACTCTTGTTTTTGCCGGGGCTAGACTTATCCATGTTCGAAGCAGCAAGAAAGGCTGTTCTTTTGCTTACACCTTCTCTCTGGACACTTTGAAAATATGCGGTCAAGCCCAACTGAACTGTGAGGTAGTAATCATCCAGAGAACGCACAGCATTTTCATATTGACCAATACTGGCTGCGGCCATGGCTTTCATAGTGCGCACCACTGATTGTAGATCGCTTGCACTGTTGATCTTGCGCTGCAGGTTTATCAGTGACTCACTCATCTTATTTCTACTTGCTTATCTAATTTGCGTTCAACTCTTTCAATCGAGAACTGTTTAGCATCGCTTTGGGTGTATGATTTTAACTGTTGTTGTGCTATTTCAAGAACCTGACGTTTGTCATCTTCATTTAACTTGTCTGCGGCTTCGAGTTTGCACCGTAACTCGATAGGGAAATCAGCTGCGGCGGCCTGTAAGCTGGACTGAGCTTTGTCCATTTGCTTAAGGGTAACCTGTTCAAATAATCCTGCGCTAAGGGCCAGCAAAATAGTTATTTGTGCAGCGACGGGCAGGGGGGAGGTCTCGTTTTGTTTCAGGCAGGCTCTGATCCGTCGACCATGCTCAATAATTTTCAGGGTGTTGTCATCCAGACGGGCACCAAATCGTGCAAAGGTTTCTAATTCCTCAAATTGGGCATAGGCCAATTTCAAATCTCCCGCGACGCCTCTGTATGCCGCTCGTTGGGCTTTACCGCCTACTCTTGAAACAGATTTCCCCACGTCCACTGCTGGCAGTACCCCTAAGTCAAACAAGGTTGGGGAGAGGTAGATCTGACCATCGGTGATAGAAATCAGATTAGTGGGAATGTAGGCAGACATATTTTGTGCTTCGGTTTCAATAATAGGCAAAGCGGTAAGAGAGCCTCCCCCTTGTTGTTTATTTAAGTGGGTGGCCCGTTCCAATAAACGGGAATGGATATAAAAGATATCACCTGGAAAGGCCTCCCGACCCGGCGGCCTGCGTAATAATAGGGATAGTTCACGGTAGGAGCGGGCGTGCTGAGTAAGGTCGTCGTAAACGAGCAGTACATCTCGTCCCTGGGCCATAAAGTATTCACCAATACTGGTGGCGGCATAAGGGGCAATATAGTCCAGACCAGGCGGGTCGTTGCCCTCTGTAACCACCATAAGGGTATATTCCATGGCCCCTTTGGCACGTAACACTGCCAGTGTTTTGGCTACGGAGGCCGCTCGTTGACCAATGGCGCAATAGATACAGACTACATCTTTTCCTCTCTGGTTAAGTATGGTATCTATGACAATGGAGGTCTTGCCGGTTTGTCTGTCACCCATGATCAGTTCCCGTTGGCCACGACCAATCGGTAATAGGGCATCAATGACTTTTAAGCCTGTTTGTAAAGGTTCGGTAACAGGATCCCGAGCCATGATCGTCGGAGCAGGGCGCTCAATAGGCAGTCGTTGTTGCAAATTCAAGGCTTGTTTACCATCTACTGGGTGGCCCAGAGGATCGATGACCCGACCTAGCAATTCTTCACCCACGGCAACATCCATCACCCGACCACTGCGTTGCACTTCATCACCTGCGCTGAGCAGAAAATAATCCCCCAACAACACCACGCCAATTTCCTCCTCATCCACATTGAAGGCGATGCCGTATATATTGTGAGGAAAGACCAGTAATTCTTCGAAACCTACACCAGGCAAGCCTTTTACTATAGCAATGCCGGTGGATACGCTGCTGATTGTGCCCACCTCCATTGGGAATAGTTGTGGCTGAATTCTTTCTCGCCCTTGCTGAAAATCGAAGAACAGTTCGTCGAACGTCCCGGGCATGGTGATGTCAAACAAGGGGGTCATGAGCATCTTTCCTTATCGTCATGTTTCCTTACCCTCATGATCGGACGTTTGCCTGTACTTTGTCCTCGGGTAAATCTTTAAACTTTGGCCTTGGCAATCTAATACTGCTTAGTTCTGTCACCCTATGCTGTAAGGTTTGTAGGTAGTTGTTCGCGCTCCATGCCAATTTCCAACCGCTAAGGGTCAGCTCAATGCCATTGATCAGTTCCGGTACCAGACTAAAGGTCAGTTGAATGGTTTTACCCTCCTTGGGAGAAAGCTTGTTATCCAGACATTGCTGGATGCTTTGTATCTGCTTACTGCTTAGGGCAAAAGCACTGCGCACGATTACTTCGTTGTTAGCTCTGTCCAGAGCACTCACCAGCTCATTGTATTGATCTGTTTTGAGTGCCTCAAAGTGTTTCAACAGCCTGTCCAACATGGCCTGTTCAATGTTTATGTCTGCCAGGTCAACAAGTGTCTTTCGGCTAATGGCATACACTTCCTCTATATTTTTGCGCACGATGTCCTGCCGCAGGTTTTGCAACTCAGATTGCAGGCTTTCCAGACGTTTCTTTAGCATGTCATCGGCAGCTTGTTGTGCATTGTCAAATAGCTGTTGGCGATCCTTAATAGCCTCTTGCTGAGCGAGTTTTAGGATGTCGCTGCGTTGCTGATCAATCTGTAGAGATTTTTGCTCAAACTCGGCTCGCAGCTCTTCAGCCTGGTGCTGGGTATGGTCTGCATTTGCCAATATATTTTTAATTTTCTGCTCACGAGTATCCAGCCCATTGAGAATAGGTTTATACAAAAAACGCTTAAGTAGCCAAACCAAAATCAAAAAGTTGAGGGTCTGGGCACCAACGGTAAACCAATCAATAGGCATGACTTAACCCCTAGTGGAATTTTCAATAAAATAGCTCCAAAACGGATTGGTAAAGAGCAGTATCATAGATAGGACAAAGCAATAGATTGCTGTTGATTCAATCATCGCTAAACCTACAAATAAAGTGCGGGTAATGGTTGAAGATGCATCAGGCTGCTGGGCCATAGCACTTAGAGCTGCAGCAACAGCTCTGCCCTCGGCAATCGCGGGTCCTATCGAGCCAATCGCCATAGTAATACCGGCGGTGATAATTGATACCATCCCAATGATTGTTAGGCTGTCCATTCTGTTTTCCTTCTAATTTATATTGATTTGTTTGTTTGAATTTTGCTTTACATGTGTTTTCTCGATACTGGTGGCAGCAGCGATGTATACGCCGGCGAGTACAAAAAATATGTAGGCCTGCACCATACCGGTTAACAAGCCAAGTGCCGCCATCACCACCGGAAAAATAAAGGGAGCGATAACCAACAATATTCCGATGATCATCCCACCACTCATCATGTTGCCAAACAAGCGCACTGCCAGTGCCAAGGTGCGGGATAGTTCACCAATAATATTAAAGGGCAGCATGATGAAAGCTGGCTGGGTATAAGAGGCCAAATAGTTTCTTAAACCACGGGTTCTAATGCCGAAAAAAGGGACCGCAATAAAAACACACAAAGCGAGGGCGAAGGTGGTGGATAATGAGCCTGTTGGTGCTGCATAACCTGGGACAATACTTAGCAGGTTGGCGCTAGCGATAAATAAAAATAAACTGCCCAGAAAAGCCATATAAGCTCGTGGTTGATTCAGGCCAATGCTTTTGACCTGCTGTTCTATAGTGAGCACAATAATTTCCAGACTATTCTGCCAGCGTGAACGCACAAGTTCGCTAGCTATGTTACGCGTAAACAACTTGGCGCTAATAAACAAGATCAACATCAATACCCAGGTAAACAGGATAGTGGCGTTGAGCTTGACTGCGCCATATTGCCAATAGATTAGTTCGTCTGGGCTAAGGTGCATGGTTTAGTCCTTCTTTTTTTGCAACTGGAGCCGCGAATCGTTTGGTAAGCAACTGGCGAGCTAGCACAAAGCCAAATAGACAAACCAGCAGACGTCGCCAGTCTCCATTAGCTGTCAGGTAAAATGCGCTCAGGGTTATGCCAACTCGTAATAATAAGCCCCCTAAAAACCAGAGGGATGGGTGTTTTGAAACCAAGCCTCTTTGCACACTAAACCACAATGCCCAAATAAACAGGCTGCCAGTCCCAATGCCTATAATGAAAGGGCCAATGAATGGTAGTAGCGAGCTCAGGAATGTTTTCATCTCTGTATTCATTATTTTTGCTCTTCGTTCTTGTCCTCATTGACGTCCTCATTGTCATGACACATAGCTTGGTGTTCTTTGTTTACCCAGTTCCATGCGGTGAAGCAGCCAATTGTTAAGCCTGCCAATAGCAGTGCTAAGGTCCATGAGCGTTGCTCTGCATAATATTTGTCTAACCATAAACCCAGAGCGGCACCTAATAAGGTCGGCACACTTATTGACCAGCCTATTAAGCCCATCATACCCAGACCAAACCATACCCCCTCGGAAGGATGACCCTTAGCCCTAAGCTTGCGCTTGGCCTTTACCGCAACTTGTTTCACTAGTTTTTCCTGTGTTTTTAACGGGCCGTTTTTTCCTTTGTTTTGCCGCTCATTCATGGCTTTTATTTAAACTTAAGTCAGAAAAACGCCGTAAAAATCCGGTTTCCAGTTTAGCTAACACGGTGCGCATTTGAGTTTCTTCTTCATTCAATAAAAGGAACTGGGTTTTGACTGCTTCGCGCAGTTCGGCTAAAGCGCCGCCTCCAAATGCTCGGCGCACAGAGACCAACACTTGTGCACCTGCTTTTATCAATATACCTTCGTCGACCGCTACAAATACTTCTCCCAGTTCCTGGTTTTCGAAGGTTAATATGCCCGGTGTCAGGGCAGCCGCACAATCAAGGCGCTGGGGTAAAATGCCAAAGGAGCCTTCGGCCGTTTCTGCCACGATTCTGATGACCTCGTCATGTTGAGCAAATATTTCATAGGGCAGCTGGATTTTAAGTTGCATCTTGTTCTCGCTCCACAGTCTCGTTTTGACCGGGCGCGGCTGCTTTATTTACCTGGTTGTTGACTTGCTCGAGAGGGGGGATTTCGTCTACGGCACCAATCATGTATAAGGCACTTTCCGGATAATGATTGAAATCGCCACGCATAATACTCTCGCAGCCATCCAGAGCATCTTGCAAACTAACTAGTTTTCCTTGCATACCGGTGAACTGCTCGGTGGTAAAAAAGGGCTGTGTGAAAAAACGTTCTAACCTGCGTGCCCGTTTTACTAGATCTCTATCCTGAACGGATAGCTGCTCTAAACCCAACATGGCGATGATGTCTTTGAGTTCTTCATATTGGGCCAGGGTTTGACGAACGTCCTGCGCCAGCTGGTAATGCCGTTCACCAACAATACTTGGTGTGGCCATTTTTGAGCTGGATTGCAAGGGGTCAATGGCCGGATACAAGCCCTCACTAGCGCGTTTACGGGATAGCACCAACGAAGCGGACAGGTGGGAAAAAGTATGCACAGCAGCCGGATCTGTGAAGTCATCTGCAGGAACATAGACCGCTTGAATGGAGGTGATTGCGCCATTATCGGTATTGGCAATACGTTCTTCGAGGCTGGCTAACTCTGTGCCCATAGTGGGCTGATAGCCCATGCGGGAGGGCATTTGTCCCATCAAACCAGATATTTCTGAGCCAGCCTGAATAAAACGGAAGATGTTGTCAATGAGCAGTAATACATCACGATGTTCGTCATCACGAAAATATTCGGCCATGGTCAGCGCCGCATGGCCTACCCTAAAGCGGCTGCCTGGCGGCTCGTTCATTTGGCCAAACAGCATTATCATATTATCTAGTACCCCGGCCAGTTTCATCTCTCGATATAACTCTTCCCCTTCACGACAACGTTCGCCAATCCCGCAAAAAATGCTGACACCTTGTTGATGGCCAAGCATATTGTGGATCATCTCTGTCAGTAACACGGTTTTACCTACACCTGCACCGCCAAATAAGCCGGCCTTGCCTCCACGTTCCAGCGGCGACAGAACATCAACGATTTTTATTCCTGTGGTAAATACTTGTGAGCGGCTGGAGCGATGCTGTAAGGTGGGGGGCGCCTGATGAATACTGCGCCAGTCGACATTTGTGGGGGCAGGCTGGCCGTCAATTGGATTACCAAATACATTAAACATGCGGGATAAAATGTTTTTTCCCACCGGGGTTTTCATGGTTTGTTTTGAGTTTATTACTGGCATGCCCCTTGCCAAACCTTGAGTGGGGGTTAATGCGATACATCGCACCAAAGTGATATTTCGTTGGGACAGCACTTCAAGCACCACAGTTTTATCTTGTGCGTAGAGGATTGTGTGAATAGCAGGAATACCAGCACTGAAGCTCACATCCACTATACTGCCCCGTATTGCCACAACAAGACCATCACCTTTGTCAGTGTCCGCAATTGTATTGTTTGTCGCGCTGTCTCGTGGTGCCGTTGTCATAGTTAATCCACCATAATTGATAGGGGATTATCAGGCTTAATGTTTTTTGCTTATTGACCTTGATCAAGTATTGAATTTTTTAAGACATCCTTAGTTTTGCATTAAACACTAACTAGTGCCCATCCTGAAACAGCATGTTTTTGTGCAAATGTTTAACTCTCACCTCGGGAAATCCCAAATCGTTTTTCAATTTTGAGCGAACGGCGTGAGCGATCGCGATATTTTTACCGACTTGGTTGGTTTTTCACTTTTTGAGACAACATGACACCTCAGGGTGGCCCTGAAGGTAATGAAAGGTGAGCAGTGTGGGCTGTGTCAGGTAGCGATATTCAGGCGGGCCAGTAGCATGAGGTTATACGCCACGGTCGACGCCCAAACAAAGACCTTGAATCAAAAAAACACTAAATTGGTACGGCATATTGAACAGAGTTGAGGAGGTGGCAAGTATTAAGCGTCAGTTGAATTCATGTCATGCCGCCACTTTATGAGCAGTTACATTCATTATAACAAAACTAGCGGAACACCTCACCGTTTTTATCAACTTTATTTATATTTATCAATGAGTTAGTATTTCAGGATGGACACTGTTGTCTTGGCCTATTTGGCAAGGTATGGCGTTTGAGAATTCTGCGACCTTCGGCTCGCACATCATCCCGTTTTTGAAATGCCCA
>JAWUXW010000027.1:0-30917 GCA_034111125.1 Paraglaciecola sp. | reverse complement strand
CACCTGTATTAAGGCATTTTCCGATAGGGAGCGTCCATCTCATCACCCATTTTAAAAAATAGCAGGAGAGCAGCCCCAGGTGCAGTGTCAATAGTGTTTATCCATTTTGTGACTTTAGAACGAAAAAGGAGTTACTTGTTTGGTAAAATTAACATGGGTGGCTTGTTAATTTAAGTGGCTTGTTAATTTAAAATTTTAACAGTAGAAGATTTTTGCACTAGGCTTAAGTGTATTCACCGACATGGAATGCGCCGAATATGAACTCGCCTATACACCTCTCTAGTTTGTTAATTATTATTTTGTTGTTTAGTCCTTTTGCATTGTGTTCTGCCAATAGGTCCAACTTAGCTGCTGCAACTGGCCAAATATCTATCCCCCAACAATTGGCCACTTTGTACCAAGATGACATAGTGGTAAAAGACTACTGGATCAGCGAAAAACTAGATGGCATTCGCGCCCGTTGGAATGGCTCAGCTCTTATGACCCGCAATGGTAATATTATTCACGCGCCAGCTTGGTATGTGAAAAATTTCCCACAACGGATTTTAGATGGTGAGTTATGGCTAGCACGTAACAGTTTCGAAAAAGCGGCTTCTATCGTATTGCGTGATACTCCCAGCCAAGACTGGCAAAACATCAAGTTTATGCTATTTGATTTACCTAAACACGAAGGTGATTTTGGTCAACGCTATACTGAGTTACAGGTTTTGACGGATGCCGTTGCTAGCCCTTATTTACAGGTGGTTCCTCAGTTCAAACTGGCGAATAAAAGTCAATTGATGCACAAGTTAGACGAATTAGTCGCACTCGGAGCAGAAGGCCTGATGCTACATCATCAGGCCGCTTATTATGAGGATGGTAGAAGTGCGAATTTGCTCAAATTAAAAAAATTTCAGGATGCCGAAGCCAGAGTAATTGCCCATATTGCAGGCAAAGGTAAATACACAAACATATTGGGTTCGTTGTTGGTCGAGTTGGACAATGGTCTGAAATTTAAAATAGGCTCAGGATTTTCTGACGAACAACGCGCAGAGCCACCACCTATAGGCGCAGTCATAACGTTTAAATATTATGGCCTTACTGCTAGAGGTATTCCACGTTTTGCGAGTTTTTTACGAATTAAATAAAACAGAAGTAAATAGTAGCTAAAAAATAGTAGACAGCAAAAGACAAAAGCATTTCCCAGATTCAAGGTAAATAAGAGCTAACGAGCTAATGCAGACGAATATTGACGCTCCCGTGATGTCAACGTACTACTTGCCCCTTTGTGCTGATTTTCAGCACAAATTACGTTTCAATCTTGCAGTTATCGTAGACACCCATTCCAAAACAGCTAACTTAGACACCCATTCCAAAAAATTGCAGGGAAGCAACCCCAGGTGCAGTGTCATTAATGTTTATTTGTTTTCCGACTTTAAAAAGAAGAATACGTGGCTGTTTTCGTATTTTGATTTAGGTGGGCGCTTAAGAATTGCGTTGTTTCTCACGAAGCAGGCAGCCAACGCCCCCTGCATTGAGCCGGTGGATGGGTATTGTCGATTGGATTGCGTTCAGGCTGATTGTAACAAGACTCTAGCCTTTGCCATCCCTCGTATACGTTGATGGTTTGTGTGTTGCTTGAATTGTTGCAACATGTGCTCACTGCCTACGGCTGTGCTGAAGTGTCGTTCAAATTCTGTTGTTAAGGTGAGCCATTGCTCGGTGTTGAGGCCAATACGCGCTAGAATAGGATTAGGGTAATGCCCTATATATCCTGCTTTATCGTCGCGAATACACTTAGCTGTTGCATCAACGAGCTCACAATAGTCAATGATGCAGTAGGCGTGCCTTTGGGCATGTCTTGCCTGTGATTGCCCACAAAACGCATAAGTTTTATGGGCCGTTCGCCTTTGATAGCAGATTGGATTCGTTGCGCAATACCGATACTGGTGTGTTTTGACGTTGCGGGAGTAGTGTCCATCTTGGCTCTAATCGGGTTTAAATCGACATAGGCCATGCACGCTAAAACAGCGCTTTCATCTAACAGAGCTTGAGATTTGAACCGACCTTCCCACTAATTTATAGGGAATAAATTAGAACAGCTTTAGCTGGCCCGCAGGGTGAGCGCCAGGGATGGTGGCGAATAAAACCTGCCTTTACAACCATCTTCCTTGTTGGCTTCACGGGCAATGTATTCATTGAGGTTGCGCATGAGCCAACTGATCTCATACAGACGTTGACGGTAAATCGTGACCGCTTCTTTCAGGCTAATGAGCTCACCTTTACTTAGATTATCCCCTCTTTGGTACTTTTGACTCAAAAGGGTGCCTTGGTACAGTTGCTGCCAACGCCTTATGACTTCTGCCTTCGGCGAAGGATTTATCTACATGCAGCACCACATGAGTGTGGTTGCCTTCATCACCGCATAAGCACACAAAAATGCAGGAGCAATTTTTGAACATCCGAAGGACGGCCTGAAAGGTGAGAGACAAGGATGTCTCGAATAAATTCAATGGCAAATACTGTGGCTAAAGACAATAAACGGTCTTCCACCCAACACGGCGATGTTCATAATTTTGACCACTGACCTTATCTTGCCCGCATAAAAACGCACGACGCACGCAGCGGGAAACACAATGATAGTAAGGGGTATCGATTATCTGATTTGATTCTTACGAGGCTGAGGCATGACAGACCATCCTTGGTTGTTTAAATACCTTAAAGCTTAGAACATAGTGGCTGTTTTGTTATTTTTTAGAATGGGTGTCTGCATTAGAGCATTTTCTCTACCAGCGCATGCCTTTTTTAAAAAAGCATCACCAGCGCATGCCTGAGCAACCGCCCCCTGAGTCAGCCAAGACCTAGTCAATCAAACGCACTATTTTAACATGCTCGACTTTTTGTATCGCTTTGATAACGTCGCCGTTACTCATCTGCTCCACATCGAGAATGTTGTAGGCTAATTCGCCGCGGCTTTTGTTCATCATATCGAGTACGTTGACGTTGTGATCAGCTAATACTGATAATACGCTACCCAGTACCTTGGGAACGTTTTCATTGGCGAAGATAATGCGCTGACCTTCACAGCGAGCCATGCTGACTGCCGGGAAATTCACTGAGTTTTTGATGTTGCCGTTTTCCAGAAAGTCCATGATCTGGTCTGCAGCCATTACCGCGCAGTTTTCTTCAGCTTCGGCGGTAGAAGCACCAATATGTGGCATGGCAATGACATCATCCCGACCGTAGAAAACAGGTTCGGGGAAATCACACACATAAGCCTTTAATTTACCGCTGTCCAAAGCGCGCACTAGTGCCTGTGGATCGACAATTGATTCCCGGGCGAAGTTGACCAGAGTCATGCCTGCTTTGGCCTGGGCGATTGCTTCATCATTTATCAGGTGATGGGTGGCGTCTATTGCGGGCACATGCAGGCTCACATAGTCTGAGCGAGACAAGAGGGCATGCAAGTTTTCGGCTTTTTGTACTTCGCTAGATAAACGCCAAGCCGCTTCAATTGAAATAGCCGGGTCAAAACCGACTACCTTCATGCCTAAGGCCAGTGCCATATCGGCGACCAAGGAGCCAATGGCGCCCAAACCGACTATGCCAAGGGTTTTACCCATTAGCTCGTTACCGGAAAATTGCTTTTTCTGTGCTTCGAGAGTCTTGTGTAATTCGCCTGCATCGTGGATGTCGTGCAAAGTGGAAACATGATCGATTCCGGATTTTATTCCACGAGAGCCGAGTAATAAGCCAGCTAGCACTAGTTCTTTTACCGCGTTGGCGTTAGCTCCGGGAGTATTAAACACCACTATGCCTTTGTCGCTGTAGTCCTCTACGGGCACGTTATTGGTGCCGGCTCCGGCTCTGGCCACTGTCAGCACTGAGTCAGCCAGTACTTCATTGTGTAGTTTTTGACTGCGCAACAGCACGGCATCTGGATGGCCAATGTCTGAGCCTACTTCGTATTTTTCTCGGCCAAAACGATCCAGGCCTTTTACTGAAATCTGATTAAAAGTTTTGATTTTGTACATGTTTGTTCCTAGTGCATTAGTAACATTAATTGATGTTGAAAGTAATGGGACTAAGCCCCTTTAACGCTGTGATAGGCCCATTCCAGCCAGGGCATTAGTGCTTCTAAGTTGGCGGTCTCAATAGTTGAGCCGCACCAAATGCGTAAACCCGCAGGTGCATCACGATAAGCGCCTATATCAAGGGCGACCTGCTCTTTTTCGAGTAGCCCAGTCAGGGCTTTTACTTGCTCAGCGCTTAGCTCAAGGCTCAAGCAAACACTAGTGTTTGAGCGGTTTGCCGGGTCGACTGCCAGAAAGTCGATCCAATCATTTGCTGCAACAAAAGCCTCTAGTACGGCAAGGTTTGCTGCACTGCGAGCAATGGTGCCCGCAACGCCACCGATGCTCTCAACCCAAGCTAGTGCATCAAGATAATCCGCCACGCAAAGCATAGACGGGGTATTGATGGTCGCACCGGTAAATAAACCTTCGGTTAATTTACCCCCTTTAGTCATGCGGAAAATTTTTGGCAAAGGCCAGGGCGGTGTATAGCTCTCTAATCTTGCAACTGCCCTAGGGCTGAGGATCAACATGCCGTGACCGCCTTCACCGCCGAGTACTTTTTGCCAGCTGAAGGTGATCACGTCGAGCTTTTCCCAGGGCAATTCCTGGGCAAATACTGCCGAGGTGGCATCGCAAAAGGTTAAACCTGCTCGGTCATCGTCAATCCAGTCACCGTTAGGTACACGCACACCAGAAGTAGTGCCGTTCCAGGTAAAGACCACATCGTGATCACTGTTTACCTGGGTTAAATCGGGTAATTGACCGTAGTCAGCACTTAAGGTGCGCACATTCTCTAGCTTAAGTTGTTTGTTGATGTCGGTTGCCCAACCCTGACCGAAGGACTCCCAGTACAAGACATCGACCGGACGCTCGCCCAGCATAGACCACATGGCCATTTCCATTGCGCCGGTATCGGAGCCAGGCACCACGGCTACGCGATAGCCTTCGGGCAAGCCCAAAATTCTGGCACTGTCTAAACATGCGCTTTTCAATGCAGCTTTACCTACGGCAGCACGGTGAGAACGGCCCAGTATAGATAAGTCTAATGCACTTACATCATATCCAGGACGCTTGGCACAAGGGCCAGAAGAAAAATTGGGATTGGCAGGTTTAACAGTTGGTTGCATGGTGCTCTCGGGTTAAAATTTCGTTGAGTAAAAATAATAGACGCATAAAATACAAGTGATTGAATGTCTTAGCCAATAATGAAGTGAAATGAGTTATACCCAAGTCACTAAGTGCGTATTTAAATATTATTTTCTTAACATAGGCTTCTTTGTTAGTTTGCAGTAGCGTAATCGACAAATCCTGAGGACGACCTCAGTGCTGTATTTTCATTTGGAACGAGCCATTAAAGGAGTTTATGCATGTCTGGTGAAAAAAATCTTAATAGTTTGCTTACATCCATGTCACCTGCGCTGCAACAAGGTGAATTCATTTTCGCCAGCGTCACAGACGCTAGTCCAAGCTATGTCAACTCGCTGAAGCCTTTAGGCACGTTTTACGAAACAGAGGGCTGTTCGCTAATTTTGCACAAACATATAGCCGAGCAACACAATATTGAATATTCGGGGCTGTTCAGCTGCATTACCCTTACGGTGCATTCCAGCTTAAATGCAGTAGGTCTAACTGCCGCGGTCTCAACTAAACTCACCGAGGCGAATATTAGTGCAAACGTGGTGGCCGCTTTTTATCACGATCATATTTTTGTGCCCCTTGATGATACTCAACAAGCATTGACTAGCCTTAGGGAATTGGCCAAAGAAAGCTAAACAGTGAGAAGAGTTATAATTTACTGGGTAACTGTAATGATGAGCAGGGGTAGTTGTCACTCATTACCCAGTCACGCTAGAAAGGGAGGTAAATAGCATGCACCGTCATTCACATCAGCACCATGTTCATCATCAAAACGCAGATACCTCTTCGCAATTGATCGGCTGGACCTTCGCACTTAATGTCAGCTTTACTATCATTGAATTTATTGGTGCTTGTTTAACAATAGTACGGCTATAATGGCCGATGCGGTCCATGACTTGGGAGATAGCTTGTCCATCGGCAGTGCCTGGTTATTAAACAAAGTAGGCGGAAAACAAGCCGACAAGCACTTTAGCTACGGATATAAACGTTTGTCCCTGTTTGGGGCACTAATAAATGCGGTGATTCTGATAGTTGGCTCGGTATGGGTGCTGTTTGAAGCGTTGCCCCGTTTGTTAACGCCGCAAATGCCGATGGCCGAGGGAATGTTTTTGTTGGCTATTTTTGGTGTGGTAGTAAATGGCTATGCGGCCTACAAACTGAGTGATGGTGAAAGCCTCAATGAGCGCGTACTTAACTGGCATTTGATCGAAGATGTAATGGGCTGGGTTGCTGGTTTCCGTTGTATTGATGTTTGTGGACTGGCCGATCTTGGATCCTATATTGTCTATCGCTTTTACCCTGTTCATCCTGTTTAACGTTAGCAAAACCCTCCGTGATACACCTGGACTATTTTTGCAGGCAGTACCGGATCAAAAAGCACAGCAGGCCATCCGCAAAGACTTGTTAAGCGTCAAGCAGATCGCCGATTTACATCACTTACACTTTTGGTCTTTAGATGGTGAACATCATGTATTGACCGCCCACTTGCTGTTGGATTCTATGCTTCCTGCTGAGCAACTTATTGTCCTTAAAGATGAAATCTCCCTCAGCCTGGAAAAGTACAAACTAGCCCACACCACCATTGATTTTGAATTTCCTGAGGAAGTTTGTCGTGATAAGCCCTAAGTCTAGTTTTTAAAAGTTTTGATATCTTTACGGTTGTTTGATAGCAAAAACTAAGGTTTAGTAGGTATAATTTGCCACCACTAGATTATGGGTGATTTTCGCACTACGCGGATCTTTAACCACAGCAATAACTTTGTAAGTTTGCGACACCTTGTGCAGGCCTTACTCACTTTTTATTTAATGACAATTGGAAACCTATGAAAACACTATCTGATATCGGCTTAATTGGTCTTGCTGTAATGGGTGAAAACCTGATCCTAAACATGGCCAGTAAGGGCTACACCGTTACTGCCTATAATCGTTCTACCGACAAGGTTGAGAACTTTATTAAAGGGCGAGCCGAAGGCCAGTCAATCAGAGGTGCATACTCAATAGAAGAGTTAGTTCAGTCACTTGAAAAACCCCGTAAAGTGATGATTATGGTGAAATCAGGTGCGCCAGTCGATGCCACCATTAAACAATTGCTTCCCCACTTAGAAGCCGGTGATATTATTATCGACGGCGGCAATACTCATTTCCCGGATACTATTCGTCGTGAAAAGTATTTAGCCGAAAAATACATCCATTTTGTAGGCGCTGGGGTGTCCGGCGGTGAAGAAGGCGCCTTAAAAGGGCCATCCATTATGCCAGGCGGCTCAGCCGAAGCATGGCAGGCAGTCAAGCCAATTTTCCAGGATATATCAGCCAAGGTAGATGATGGTTCCCCTTGTTGTGATTATGTGGGTGAAAACGGTGCCGGTCATTTTGTGAAGATGGTACACAATGGCATAGAATATGGTGATATGCAGCTGTTGTGCGAAGCCTATCAAATTATGAAAGAAGTGCTGGGTATGTCAGCTGACGAGATGCATGAAGTGTTTAAACAGTGGAACACAACCGAGCTTGACAGCTACTTGGTGGAAATTACCCGGGATATTCTGGCCTATAAAGATGAAGATGGCGGCCCCTTGGTTGAAAAAATCCTTGATACGGCCGGCCAAAAAGGCACGGGTAAATGGACAGGTGTTGTCGCCCTCGATTTAGGTGTGCCGCTTACGCTGATTGCCGAGTCGGTATTTGCCCGCTGTATCTCTGCCCTTAAAGAAGAGCGGGTTGAAGCGGCAAGAGTACTGACTGGCCCAACGAAGTCTTTCGACGGTGATAAGGTCGCCTTTATCGAAGACTTACGCCAAGCCGTTCTGGCTTCGAAAATTGTTTCCTATGCTCAGGGTTATACTTTGATGCGTGAAGCTGCCAAAGAATTTAACTGGAACTTAAACTACGGTGGCATTGCCATGATGTGGCGTGGCGGTTGTATTATTCGTTCGGCATTTTTGGGTAATATAAAAGAAGCTTTTGATAAAAATCCAGAGTTGAATAATCTATTGCTAGATGACTACTTTAAAAACACCGTAGTCGATGCCCAAGCCGGATGGCGTAGAGTCGCGGTCAGCGCGATTGCTAATGGCGTACCTGCACCTTGTTTAATGGCGGCACTAAACTACTTTGATGGTTACCGCACCGAGCGTTTGCCGGCTAACCTGCTACAGGCTCAACGTGATTACTTTGGTGCTCACACTTATGAGCGTACCGACAAACCCCGTGGCGAGTTCTTCCATACCAACTGGACAGGACGTGGCGGTAATACCTCTTCTTCCACATATAACGCCTAGGGCAACAGCCCTGAGTTTAGCCAGAATAGTTAAATAAGGTCAGCCAATGCTGGCCTTTTTTTTGGCTTGTGGATTGGGTTTAAAAGCACTTCAATTTAACTTAGAGTTAATGTAAAGCGATTGAGGGCAGATACTAAATCAGCCCTAAGGTGTTCAACTACCTAGATATCTGTGTGACAGAGAAGACAAAACCTATGGCGGAAAATCCCTTGGGGATCGTCATAGGTGTAGGCCAATGGGCTTGCTATTCCTTTAGGGCCTTAGTGGTATTGGGTAGTGAGTTACGTTCAACGTCATAAATATTTTATTAACTACTTGTTAACAATAGATATTATAATGAGTTACAAATAAATGTATTAGTCCAACATAATTGCGCTGGATTGTTGTAGTCACAAACAAGAAGAGGAACCTAACTTGACTCAAAATAATGACAATATCCCCTTAATCATATTGATTAGCTGTGTGGCGACCATTGGAGGCTTCCTGTTTGGCTTCGACAGTGGGGTGATAAACGGTACGGTTAAAGGACTGCAAACGGCCTTTAATTCAGATAGTGCAGGTACAGGATTTAATGTTTCTAGTATGTTGTTGGGCTGCGCAGTTGGTGCCTTTACTGCCGGCAGATTGGCGGATAAGTTTGGCCGACGTCCTCTATTAATGACTGCGGCTGTATTATTCATTATTAGTGCCTGGGGCTCTGGGGTGGCAGGGTCTTCATTTGAATTTGTCATTTTTCGTATACTTGGAGGTTTGGCTGTTGGGGCTGCATCGGTTATGGCACCAGCCTATATTAGTGAAATTGCCCCGGCCAGATTCCGTGGCGCACTGACCACTATCCAGCAATTTGCCATTATATTTGGCCTGTTCTCGGCATTTGTTAGTAACTATTTTCTGGCTGACCTTGCCGGAGCGTCAACCGCCGAGTTTTGGATGGGCTATGAAGCATGGCGCTGGATGTTTTGGATCGAATTGATCCCCGCGAGCCTATTTTTACTTGCCTTGATGTTTATCCCAGAAAGCCCCCCGTTATCTGGTTATTAGTGGTGACAAAGAGCGGGCGGAGAAAGTATTGGGAAATTTGTATGGTGCGCAAAATGTTGAGCGAAAAGTGAGTGAGATTGAGTCCTCTCTCGCTGCTGACCATCATCAACCAAAACTATCGGATCTGGTTGATAAAACCACTCGTAAAATCCGTCCGATTGTATGGGTGGGGATCGGTTTGGCGACCTTTCAGCAACTAGTTGGAATTAATGTGGTGTTCTACTACGGCGCAGTGCTTTGGCAAGCTGCCGGTTTCTCAGAATCTGACGCCTTAATGATTAATGTTATTAGTGGGGCAGTGAGCATTGCCGCAGTCTTTATTACCATGTACCTGATCGACAAAATAGGGCGTAAACCCTTCTTACTTATTGGCTCATTTGGTATGGCGGTCACCTTGGCCACGATGGTCTACGCTTTTGCCAATGCAGGTGTTGATGCAGACGGCAATCTGTCACTAGGTGAACAAGGCATAGTGGCGTTGATCGCAGCGAATGCTTACGTGTTTTTCTTTAACCTGTCTTGGGGACCGGTTATGTGGGTGATGTTGGGCGAAATGTTCCCCAATCAGATTCGTGGTTCTGGCCTTGCTATCGCTGGTTTTGCCCAGTGGACTGCTAACTTTCTGATCACCTGGTCATTCCCCATTATGTTAAGCGGTATTGGTCTAGCTGGAGCTTATGGTTTCTATACTCTTGGGGCACTTGTATCAATTGTATTTATTTATATGTTTGTTAATGAAACTAAAGGCAAAGAGCTGGAAGAAATGGAAATGTAAATTTCCGAGACTTAAACAATAAGGCAGCGGATCAGCGGCCTTTTTTATACATACCAACCCATGCACTCCGGACCATTTTATACCATTGCATCTTAACCTGTGATTTCAGTGGTGACAGGTCTTTTGGTTTTTTACCACAGAGTACACGGAGGAAGGCTTTATTGGCAGCGCTCAATGGGTACAAATATGGGTTCGTGGGATTGGACAAAAAATAGGCAGCAATTAAGCTGAAATGGTATTAGCGTCTTATTTCGGTGGTAAATACTTGCTAATCACTCTTTCGAGGGAGATTTGCTTGAGAGGCTTCGTTAGGTAATCATTCATTCCTACTTCCCGCGCTTTGGCATAATCTTGCTTCATAGCATTGGCCGACAAACCACAAATAATTAAGTCGCTAAACTCTCTTTGCCGCAAAGCCAATGTAGCTTCGTAGCCGTCCATTACCGGCATTTGGATATCCATTAAAATCATATCGTAGTGGGGGGAATTAATAACCTTTGTGACTGCTTGTTGTCCTTCTTCGGCAATGTCGTAACTAATACCAAGTGCTTTAAGCATTTCCCCAGCGACAATCTGATTGATGTTGTTGTCTTCGACCAACAAGACATGGCCCTCGTATTGCACTTGAGTTCCGTCCTCTTGATGAGAAACATCCTCCGCCTGTTCTGGAATTAGCTTGTGTACGCCGAGTATAAAGTCCATAAACTGCTTGGGGCTATAGGGATGAGTCAAACATTCGTGTGGCCATTCGTCGTGCAGTTGCACAGATAAATTACTCGGTTGGCTGTCGGTGATGAAGCCAATATCTGTACCTTTTTCATTTAGTGTTTTAATGTGTGACCAAATACTCCGGTGTGTTTGCTGATCGGCAATATCAATTATCACTGCGTCTTCAGTGTGTATTTCCTTAATAATGTTATTCAGCTGCAAAAGTGGGAAATGAAGGTAGTTGAGGCCAAGATGCTCAAAATATTCGTCGGCTACTAGCCCCTTTGGGCCTTTCGAAAAATAATAGAGTTTCCCTCGATTTATATCCAGAGCTTCGATAATGGACTGGGTAGTACCGACACACGAAAGGGGAATATTAACCGTAAAGGTACTGCCTTTATGTAATTGAGATGTAGCAGATACCGTGCCATCCATCAACGTAACCAGCTGTTTTACAATAGATAAACCCAGACCTGTTCCACCAAATGTCCGGCTGGTAGAGTCGTCTGCTTGGGTGAATGCGTCAAACACCTGATGTAACTGCTCATCGGTCATACCAATGCCCGTATCAATAACTTCAGTACATAAGATTATGCTGTCATTGTCGGCATCTTTCTTATAGCTGATATTAATCGTCAGGCTGCCATTACGGGTAAACTTGATTGCGTTGCTGCAAATATTTAACAAGACTTGATTAATTCGTAAGGGATCACCAATTAGTTGTGAGGGTAAACTTGGCTCTGCATAGAAACGAATATTGAGGTTTTTGGCCTGGGCGCGACTTGAAATATTGGCCAGTAAATTAGTGAATACTGAATTAGGTGAAAATTTTACCTGTTCTATGTCCAGTTTCCCAGCTTCAATTTTAGAAAAGTCGAGTATGTCATTGATTAAACTCATTAATATTTTACTGGAGTAATCCAGTTTATCTAAATAATTCCGTTGAACTTTAGATAATTTTGTTTTCAATACTATGTCTAATAGACCCACAATACCGTTCATAGGCGTGCGGATTTCGTGGCTCATATTGGCCAAAAACACACTTTTTGAGGCAGTGGCCTGTTCGGCTTTGTGATTTGATAAGACTAACTCGGCGTTTAACGCTTCCTGCTTTGCATTGAGCATTTGTGACTGCTCAAGCAGGCTAGTGGTTTGTTGGTTTTTTGCGTGAAATACATCTGCAGCCTTTGCCAATAGACCAATTTCATCTGTACGTTGCAGACCGGGGATCACGCCAATGTTTTTGCCTTTGGCCAGACGCTGAAAAACGTGGGTAATAATATTGATAGGTAGCATGATGCGATAGGCTAAAAACAGGGCTGTGGCACCAGCCAACAAAATGCCGATGCCCGAGAAAATATTGCTGCTCAACCTGGTGCTATCAATAGTCTGCTTTACATCCTGATTGGTTAGGAGCAGTTTCTCGGTGACTAAACGGTTGAGCTCCCGCGCTAAAAACAAAAAATCGTTGGCCGATCCAGCCATAACCACATTCACCAAAAAAAGATAACCTCTGGTGATTTGGGTCAGCTTCAAAAAATCACTCTCAACGGAACTCAGCCTAGTAATAACTTGTTGGTAGCCAATATGTTTGTTCAGGTCCAACAGTAAGGCTACGCGGGCATAAGCAATTTGCTGTTCAAACGGCTCAACATGCTCAGAATCCTGGCTAAGCAAGTATTGGAAAAGTAGGTTTTCAGCGCGAGCAATATGATACTTAGCTTGCTGAATATTCAGAGCACTAGTATCCTGCCGCTCTTGTGCAATGCTTTCAAGCATGCGGTCTAGCTCCACCACTAACCCTCCCTTGAACAGAGTTTGACGCTCACTTCGACCGACGATCACATTGGCAAAGTTGTCTTGATAGTCCGCCAGGTGCGAACGCATTCTGGAAATGAAATTTTGATAAACCTCACTCTGATCTTCTTTTGCCGTTAACTGTTCAAGTTTTGCCAGGTTCTGCCTAGTGTCTTCTATCAATAAATTGAATCGATTGATCGCAGGTTCGCTGGCTGATTCTTTATAAATCAACACGTTACGCTGTAAATCTAGTACGTCACGCTCCAGCTCTCGCACCAAACTTACTTTTACAACGGCTTGTTGGGTTAAGTCCAAACTGGCGACAAAGGCAGCCTGATTCCCCCGGGACATAAATACCTGGGAGATCAGTAGTATTGCCAGGGTAATGGATACCAGTAATATTTGTGACTTTATAGTTTTAAACAAAGTTTTCCTTAATACCAATCATGAACTGATAAATTCATACCATTTTTGCACGCTATAATCATAGGTAGGCATCGCGGTATTCCACACTGCAACGTTACTAAAGCGTTGGTTGTAGCTGCCCCCCGTTCGCAACTGCCCCTTAGGTACTGAATTTTTCCGTCGGTACTTCTTAGCGCCTAAGTAGCGCCTTTACCATCATACCAATGATCCCACTCGGCTTGATCCAAGTACTGTGCAGATCGTTGTGGATTAGAAATATAATACCCTTGGCGGACAATAAAAGCACCGGGCCATCCTGATAGCCACCAATTCATGTAATCGTAGGCCGCATCCTTTACTCTACCTATGGTGGCAGAAGACAAACACATTACCCCATGCCAGCCGCCATAGCACTCTTTAGGGGCCGCAAAGGTGACCGGAATACCCTGTTCCTTGAGCATTGACACTGCTGAAAAAAAACATACTTTCAATCACTACGCGCTTGGTACACATAAAATCAACGGACTCTGGAACTGAATTCCAACATCCGCTGAAATGTCGCAGCTGTTTTAGTTCAATTAATACCTTAAACAACTGATCCAGATCGACTTTAGTCATAGCGCCGATATTGGCAAAGGTAATAAAACCTTGTGCCTGTGCCGCCAGGGCTAAATCAAATAAACCAATGGTAGGTGCATCGATAATCCCTACTTTACCGCTGTACTTACGGTAGCGTAACCAGCCCCAACTTTCCGTTTGATAAAGGACTCCCTGTGGGATCACCTCAGTGTTATAACCCAAAGAGTCGACATTGTGAACATAAGGTAAAAAACTAATGTGCTCGGAATGGGGATGCCCAGACTGCCATCAGCTTGAATATGCAATATTTTACAAGGGGCATCTCCGGCCCCAACATTGGCATGAGCACTAACTTTTCCGGTCTTAGTCAGTGGGTTAATTTCATCCCAGTAGGTGAGGCGTTTTTTTTGATGGGCTGCAATGAACCACTGTTCCATAAAGGCCCAATACGATTTGACCACTGCTCATACAAGTCGAAAGAGCCGGGATTGACCGAGGCCTTTTGCAATACCGCGGCACTGCCTTTCGTTTCAAATTCCAGGTCAATGCCCAAGTCATCCATGGCTTTTTGGTGCAATTCTTCTTGCAGAGTAACGTGTGTGCCCATAACGCGCAGTTTGGTACGCTGTTTCGCAAACACATAGGGTACCTGACATATGGCTGCAGTACTTAGGGTAGCACTGGTCATCGTCTTTAGGTTTCTGCGTTTCGCGGAATCTTCTGGTGCATCACTCATACAGGGGTTTAACTTATAGTGGTGATTTGAGCACCCACATTAGGTTAATTTGTCTTCTTCTTCTTCTACAATTGACCTAAAGTTGTAGATTTTTTGACCGCTTGACCTTTGTAGCAAATTTTTACCTAGCTCTGGATGACATGCCAAGCCACGTCGGGATCGAATCAGGCCAAACTAAGTTCATAGGCCAAGGCTGAGCAGACCCTAATGCATGCCAATTTCAATCGGCGTAAAACTTATGCTGAAACTTCAGGTTTTCTTGCTTCTGGCCATCGTTAATCTGCAAGGTGAAACGGTATTGTTCCTGATCACTAAAGGGCAATACTGCCAAATAGTAGATGGCCTTTCCTTCCTTTATCTGTTTAAAGGAAAGCGTTTTTACTACACCCAAGAGGTTTTTAGCCTGGCCCGTTAGCACCACCGATTGGGCTTGCTTGTTTTGTCTGTCTAACACTGAAATATTAATTAAAGCATTGTAGCGACTGCGTACAATGCCATTACTTTTAGCGACTTGAGGCGTTAAAAACGTAGTGTTTAGGGCGATGTAGTGTACTTCCCAGTCACCTAAATCTTGTTTTTGCTCCGCCCGGGCAAGGGGTATCAAAGCTAAAAAACACATTAAGCAAGTTGTTAAATAGCGGGCCACTTTACCCTTAGAAAAATCCAAACAGATCACCCATTAGTTTTTGTAGAAATACCAATCCCAAAATCACCACCATCACCGATAAATCCAGGCCGCCCATTTCCGGTAAGCGTTTTCGAATAGGTGCCAGCATGGGCTCAGTTAACTGGTCTAATACCATCTGCATGGGGTTATGGCCCTGACTCACCCAACTCATAATGGCGCGTATTATGAGTACCCAAATTACCAAGGTAAATGCTTCTTTTAGAGTGATGAGCATGGCACCCAGGACCAGGCTAATGGGATTAAAGCTACTATTGCCAACCAACAAATTCAAAGCAACAATTTTCAGCCCGGCAATCAGAAAGGCCAATACCAGAGTCGCGGTATCGATCCGGCCAATTGAAGGCAAAATTCTGCGCAGCGGGGCAACTATCGGATGGGTAGCCTTAACGATAAATTGGCTGAAGGGGTTATAAAAATCGGCCTGGGCCAACTGTAACCAAAAGCGCAGCAGTACTACCATTAAATACAAGTCAAATAATGTACTGATTAAAAATTGCATGGAGCTCATAGTGTTATTATTTCCTAGTAGGTAAATTATCTAATTAAAATTTAAAACAGCTCGGACATCTCTTTGGCGTGGCTGACCGCAGCACGCATGGCTTTGGCTACCAATGCATCTAAATTACCCTGCTGGAATTGCTCAACGGCCTTGGCGGTTGTGCCTCCCTTGGATGTAACTTGGGCGCGCAACTCACTTATTTCAAGGTGTGGATTGTCACAAACCATTGCTGCAGCTCCCAGCATGGCCTGTTGCACTAGTAATCTGGCGGTTTGATGTTCAAAGCCTTGGTGCTCCGCTTCTGCTTGCATGGCTTCCAAAAAAGCAAAGAAATAGGCTGGGCTGCTGCCCGCTGCCGCTATCACGGCGTCTATCATAGGCTCTGACTCTAGCCAGGCGATCTCACCCACCTGTCGCATCAGGTCACCGGCAAAGTCTTTGTCTGCTTGCAGGATCTCTTCGTCGGCATAGAGACCTGTCATGCCCTTTCCCAAAGCGCTTGGAGTATTAGGCATGGTGCGAATAAGGGAGTACTTAGCACCTAACATTTGCTGTAAACGTGCTACGGCGATTCCGGCGGCGATAGAAATAAAAAGTTTGTTTTCCAGTCCCTTTGCCGTGGCTAAATCAGCACATACCTCTTCCATCAACTGGGGTTTTACTGCTAATACTATGACGTCAGCTGTCAGCAATGCCAGCTGGTTATTCTGGGTAGTGTTGATCCCATACTGATCTTTAAGCACCACTAATTTGGCCGTAGATGGATTGCTAGCAGTAATATTATTAGGTGGATAGCCATTGTTAACCAACCCGTTAATAATGCTCTTGCTCATATTGCCCGCGCCAATAAAGGCGATCTTTCTGTGTTCCATTATTACCTCAAATTATTTGTTGCTGTGTCTTTTCTATTTATCTCTGTCAGTTCGATTTTCATTGCCAAAACTAGGTTCTGGCACCAAAAATAGCGCTGCCGATGCGTACCATCGTTGCACCGTATTTAATGGCAAGGGGCGTATCCGCGGACATGCCCATAGACAGAGTGTCGATATCCTCATATTTGCCTTGCAAACCTTTACAAAGTTGTTGCATTCGGGCAAAGCTTTGCTCTTGCTGCAACTCAGATTGATTAGTCGCGGGTATGGCCATCAAACCCCGCAATCTAAGCTGGGGCAGCAAGCTGATCTGCTGGGCAAAGTTGTCGACCTCTTCAGGCATTACCCCCGCCTTACTTTGCTCATCATTAATATTAACCTGAATACACACGTTTAGTTTCTTAAAAGGACTGCGCTGCTCGTTTAAGCGTTGGGCTATTTTTAGCCTGTCAACAGACTGCACCCAGTCGAAGTGTTCTGCCACCTGACGGGTTTTATTTGACTGTAAAGGGCCAATAAAATGCCACACAATATCACTTTTTTCTGCTAGAGCCTGGATTTTTTCAAGGCCTTCCTGCACGTAATTTTCACCAAATAAACGTTGTCCTCCTTCATACGCTTGCACGATATCCGATACGGGTTTGGTTTTAGTTACTGCTAGTAATTGCACTTCATTTGGTGGACGATTGGCAGCTAAGGCAGATTGCTTAATTGTTTTACATACGCTTTTGAGTCGTTCTGCTATTGTTTCCATACTGCAACATTACTTACGGGGAATATGGCTTGGATATTACCGAACTTTTGGCTTTTAGTGTTAAGAATAAAGCTTCTGATTTGCATCTAAGTGCTGGTTTACCACCTATCATCCGGGTAGATGGTGAAATGCGCCGTCTAAATATTCCATCCCTGGAACACAAACAGGTGCAGGAATTAATCTATGAAATAATGAATGACGGCCAACGTAAGGAGTACGAAGAAAATTTAGAGACAGACTTTTCCTTTGAAGTAAAAGAGCTGTCGCGATTTCGGGTTAATGCCTTTGTGCAAAATCGCGGTGCCGCAGCGGTTCTTAGAACTATCCCCAGTGAAATATTGAGCCTGGATGAGCTTGGTGCGCCGGCAATATTCAAAGAAATAATCAATCAACCTACGGGTATCGTACTGGTAACCGGAGCCACAGGTTCGGGTAAAAGTACTACTCTGGCAGCGATGGTTGATCATATTAATACCCATAAACGTGAACACATTCTAACCATCGAAGACCCGATTGAATTCGTTCATCAAAACAAACTTTGTGTGATTAATCAGCGCGAAGTACACAGAGACACCCATAGCTTTAACAATGCTTTGCGCTCCGCCTTGCGTGAAGATCCGGATGTTATTCTGGTCGGCGAATTACGAGATTTAGAAACCATACGACTGGCTATTTCGGCGGCTGAAACAGGACATCTGGTGTTCGGCACCTTGCATACTAACTCGGCGCCTAAAACCATCGACAGGATCATTGATGTATTCCCGGCAGCAGAAAAGTCGATGATCCGTTCCATGTTGTCCGAATCATTGCGTGCGGTTGTCTCGCAAACGCTATTGAAAAAGAATGGCGGAGGTCGGGTGGCGGCCCATGAGATAATGCTCGGTATTCCAGCGATTAGAAATCTAATCCGTGAAGATAAGGTGCCGCAGATGTATTCTGTTATTCAAACGGGACAGCAGCATGGCATGCAGACCATGGATCAATGTCTGCAAAGGATGGTCGTGCAGGGTTTTATCAGCGCACAGGATGCGGCTTCCAAGTCGATTGATAAAAAACCCAAGCTTGGTTTTTAGTCTTTTATTTTTAAGGAATTGCATATGGAGTTAACCTCCTACTTAGAGACCATGGAAGAGGCCGGCGCCTCAGACTTATTTGTTACCGTTGGTTTCCCGGTGAGTGCCAAAGTAAACGGGCAAATGACTCATGTTGGTGATGAATTATTAACCGAGGAGTCTGCTCTGGCACTGGTTCATGACGCCATGAGCAAGAAGCAAATAAAAGAGTTTGAGGAAACTAAAGAATGTAACTTCGCCATTGCCAGAGAGGGAATTGGCCGTTTTCGTTGCAGTGCTTTTTGGCAACGAGATATGGCTGGCATGGTCATCAGGCGCATTGTCACAATCATTCCACAGGTGAGTGAACTAGGCCTGCCAGAAGTATTGAAAGATGTGATCATGTCCAAGCGGGGCTTAATTCTGTTTGTGGGTGGTACCGGTACGGGCAAATCAACTTCCCTTGCGGCGCTAATAGGGTATCGTAATCAAAACTCCAAGGGCCATATCCTCACCATTGAAGATCCTATCGAATTTGTCCACGAACATGGTAACTGCGTGATCACCCAACGAGAAGTGGGCATAGACACCAAATCATTTGACGACGCCCTGAAAAGCTCCTTGCGCCAGGCCCCTGATGTCATTTTGATCGGTGAAATACGCTCCATGGAAACCATGGAATACGCCATGTCCTTCGCGGATACCGGGCACCTGTGCGTGGCGACCTTGCACGCCAACAATGCCAACCAGGCAATAGAACGGATCATGCACCTTGCTCCGTCGGATCAACATGAAAAGCTACGATTCGACTTGAGTTTGAATATCCGTGCCATTGTTGCTCAGCAGCTTGTGCCGACCCCCGAAGGCAAAGGCCGAGTGGCAGCAATCGAAATACTGCTTAACTCACCTCTGGTATCTGATCTAATTCAACGTAATGAAATCGGCAGTCTTAAAGAGGCGATGCAAAAAGGCAAGCAAATGGGCATGCAGAGTTTCGATATGGCCTTATATGACTTATACAAAGCCGATAAGGTCACCCTCGAACAGGCGATTCATCATGCCGACTCACCCAACGATTTGCGTTTGATGATCAAACTGGCCTCAGACGAAGGCAATACTCTGGGTTCTCTGTCTAATGTTTCTATCGATTTGGATTAAATGAAAAAAATCTACAGCCATCAGGACCGCTTTATGGTCTGGCAAGCGAAAAACCGTCTAGATGAAAAAGGTATACCCTGTTTTATCAAAAATGAATTTTCCAGCGGCGGGGTAGGCGAGTTGTCTCCCCTTGATAGCCAACCCGAAGTGTGGATCACCGACGACGAGTGGCAGAGCAAAGCCGAGCAATTAGTCGCCGATTTGGATGCACCGCCGTTGGGACAACAGTGGCACTGCGGACGTTGCGGTGAGCAAAATGACGGCAGTTTTGAGTTATGCTGGCAGTGTGGTCAAGACCCTCTGCAACCCCTTAAGTAAGGCCCTGTTGTTGTGCTAAATCCCCAGTGTATTGAACAATTTATTGATGCTATGTGGCTGGAGAAAGGCTTAAGTGAAAACACCCTTAGTGCTTATCGCAGCGATCTAACTAAGTTTGCCGAGTTTCTTTATAAGCAAGACGCCACCCTTGATCTGCCCATGATAAACAGTGAGCAGATTAATTTTTATATCGCCAGTCGCTATGACAAGGGTTTATCTGGGCGCAGCACTTCACGTTTTTTAAGCAGCTTACGTAGCTTTACCAAATACCTACTGCAGCACAAACTACGTGAAGATGATCCCCTTAGCTTGATGCAAAATCCTAAACTGGCGCAAACCCTGCCTAATACCCTCTCTGAACAGCAGGTAGAGGATTTGCTCAACGCGCCGCAAACGGATGATCCTATCCATGTGCGTGACAAAGCCATGTTAGAAGTTCTGTATGCCACCGGTTTGCGGGTGTCGGAACTGGTCGGCTTGCGGCTAGACCAGGTAAGTATTCAGCAGGGCGTAGTCCGTGTCACCGGTAAGGGGAATAAAGAGCGCTTAGTCCCCCTGGGTGAAGAAGCAATTGATAGCCTGACACAATTCTTAAAACAAGGCCGCGGACTATTATTAAAATCAGATAGTGACGTGGTATTCCCCAGTAAAAGGGGTGTTATGATGACCCGCCAAACCTTTTGGCATCGCATCAAGTTGTATGCAAAAATTGCAGGAATAAACAGTAAACTGTCTCCCCATACGCTTCGTCATGCCTTTGCGACTCATTTATTAAATCACGGGGCAGACTTACGGGTGGTGCAAATGCTACTGGGGCACAGTGATTTGTCGACCACACAAATTTACACCCACGTGGCCACGGAGCGTTTACAGCAATTGATCAGCGAACATCACCCCCGAGGCTAGTTTTTTACTGTATTTACAAATAAGGTATCACGGTACATCCCTAATAATTATTGGTATTGCCTACGGTAACAGGTAAAATGCTGATCACTAAGATCCTGACTTATGAAATTATTATTAGACATCAACACGAATTGGAAGAAGTATGAAATCTAGAATTAGCGTAAGAACATTTACCGCGGGTCTGTGTATTACTTTGGGCTTAACCTGCTTTGCAGCGCAGGCTGATGAATATGCCCTGGTTAAAGGCAAAATTCAAAGCACTCTGGGCATGAAAGTGACGGCCATTGGCGATGCACCTGTGCCCGGTTTATTGCAGTTAGTTACCGATAAGGGTCTATTTTATACCAGTAAAGACGGGAAATTTTTTCTTCAGGGGCGTATCTACAATCTCGATGAGGGCATGCGCAATGAGACCGAAGTCGCCTTAGCGGATATGCGTCTAGGTGGAATAAAAGACTTTCAAGATTCAATGATTGAGTACAAGGCGGATACGGAAAAGTACGTAGTTAACATTTTTACCGATATTACCTGCGGATACTGCCGCAAACTACACAATCAAATGGGTGAGTACAACGATCTTGGTATTACAGTGCGCTACTTGGCATTCCCAAGGGGCGGAATGCAGAGTGCTTCCTACAAGGACATGGTATCCGTATGGTGTTCTGCAGATCCACAAAAGGCCCTAACTGATGCTAAAAATGGTGATTCTGTAGCAGATAAGAGTTGTGCGACCAAAGTTGCTCAGCAATATGCCTTTGGTCAAAAAATTGGAGTAAGTGGTACGCCAAATATTGTGCTGCCAGACGGTTCAATGATCCCCGGATACCAGCCTCCAAATCAACTGATCCAGGCGCTGCAAGCAACGCTTTAGCCGGTTACTTGTTAACGATAAGAGACGCAGAACCCGCTTCTCTTATCGTTAGTATTATTATCTACACTTTTGCTATAAACACTTTCTATAAGTATTTTTTATAAGTGCTTTTTACAAGTGTTAAGGGACAGCGCCTTACCATGCCATTGCATATTTCTCGACGATTGAATCTACCCGACTCGCCCACCTCCCTTGAACTACCTGTGCAACTGCATCCCATTTTAAGGCAGATTTATACCAACCGTGGTATTACCTTGGCTAGCCAACTCGAACGCAGCGCCAAGTCTTTATTGCACTACCAGAGCTTGTCCGGCATCGATAAAGCAGTGCAGATCTTAGCTGAGGCGATTGCCAGCGAAAAATTTATTATGATCATTGGTGATTTTGACGCTGATGGGGCAACCAGTACGGCCTTGAGTATTTTGGCTCTGGGCATGATGGGCAGTAAAAAACATGATTATTTGGTACCCAATCGTTTTGATTTTGGTTACGGTTTAAGTCCGGAAATTGTTGAGGTCGCCCATCAGCAAAAGGCTGAAGTTATCATGACAGTGGACAATGGAATTGCCTGTTTCGCTGGAGTAGAAAAAGCCAAAGCACTGGGGATGACCGTGGTCATAACGGACCATCACTTAGCTGCTCAGAGCCTGCCCCAAGCCGATGCTATCGTTAATCCGAATCAGCCTGATTGCGAGTTTATGTCGAAAAACCTCGCTGGCGTTGGCGTTGCTTTTTATTTGATGCTCGCCTTGCGCGCTCATTTACGGCAGCAAAATTGGTTTGTCGAACGTCAACTAGCTATTCCTAATTTGGCTGATTTATTGGATATAGTGGCTCTAGGCACGGTGGCTGATGTAGTGCCATTAGATGAGAATAATCGCATCTTAGTGCATCAAGGGATCCTGCGTATTCGCAGTGACAAGTGCCGTCCTGGTATTCAGGCATTGCTTGATGTAGCAGGCAGGAACAAAAGTAAGCTAGTGGCTTCGGATTTAGGCTTTGCAATAGGGCCTCGGCTAAACGCTGCCGGAAGATTGGATGATATGTCCATGGGTATTGAGTGTTTACTCACTGATGATCCGGGCAGGGCAAGACAAATTGCCGTGCAGCTGGACAGCTTGAATCGAGAACGCCGTGAAATAGAAGGCTCAATGCAACAGGAAGCAGTCAAAGCGCTGGATTCACTCGAGCTTTCAGCAGACAACATGCCCCATGGACTGGTGCTGTATCAAGCTGACTATCACCAGGGGGTCATCGGGATCCTCGCTGGACGCATTAAAGATAAATATTTTCGGCCCACCATTGCCTTTGCCCATCAGGATGATGCCACTCTCAAGGGATCGGCTCGCTCTATACCTGGATTGCATATTCGAGATCTACTGGAAGAACTCAATAGCCGTTACCCAAATATCATTGGCAAGTTTGGCGGACATGCGATGGCGGCGGGTTTGAGCTTGCCATTGACAAACCTGGCTGTCTTTACTGAGTTGTTTAATCAGCTGGCCGAAGAGGCTTTGCAAGGTAAGCCTCTGGCGGGAGAACTGATATCCGATGGCGAGCTATCGGTCAAAGAACTCAGTCTTGACTTTGCCCAGACATTAAAAGATGCAGGGCCATGGGGGCAGGGGTTTCCTGAGCCTTTATTTGACGGTGAATTTACCTTGATGGACCAGCGTATAGTCGGCGAAAAGCACTTAAAGATGATGCTGCAACATCACAGCGGCACCTTAGTTGATGCTATCGCCTTTAATGTGGATACCACGGTCTGGCCGGACAAGCAAATCAAGCAAGTGCAAGTTGCTTATAAGTTGGACATTAACGAATTTCGTGGCCGGGTGAGTTTGCAATTGCTGGTTGAAGGCATCGCGTCACTGGAGCTATAAATCAGCATCTTGAGCAAATAGAGTTTAGCATGAACAAAATTCATACATTAAAGGTCAGCAGATCCAAAAAATGAGCTCATTTGTTTATTTATTTGATGATTTGGTGAAGCTGATTTTCTAAAGGAATGGGATTAGTGTTATTATTACCGCTTTGGGGAAAGTGAGACCGAACTATGGCAAAAAAATCGGACGTTGACAAATTATTAGATAAGCACGATAACCTGACTCATTCTGAAGAATTGTCAGTGATATCTCACGTGCAGCGTAAAGATGATGGATGGTTTATGAACACCCTTATGACTGAGGGAAGTGATGTGCCGTTTAAATTTCGACGCAAAAAAGAATACAAAAATCTCACCGGTGCCCGCGTCAATCTAACCTATTATCCGATCACCGAAGAAATTGCCGGTATGGAGTTTGAAGCAATGAAAGTGGTAAGAATTAAGGTGTCTTGAATACATTAGTTAGTTTTAGGGCTAAGAATAATGGCTGCAGAGCAAGTACAAGGTTTTTTACTCCATCGTCGGCCATATCGAGAAACTAGCTATTTAGTTGATCTATTTACTCTGGAGTGGGGCAAAGTTTCTGCTGTGGCTAAAGGGGTTCGGGGTAATAGAAGTGACAAAAAAAGTCTGTTACAAGCCTTTCAACCTCTGTTGTTCAGCCTAAGTGGTAAGCACGAGCTAAAAAATTTGAATCAGCTCGAGTCATCCGGACCCATGTTGAACTTGGCCGGTAAACGTTTATTTTCGGCCATGTATATCAATGAAGTGATGAATCGCCTTTTAGCACTTGAAATTCCTCAACCTGAGTTATTTCTCTACTATCAGCAAAGCCTTGGTTTGTTGGCCCAAGGCGAGGCGATAGAGCCTACCTTGCGAGAGTTTGAGTTAGCTTTACTCGACGAGCTGGGTTATGGCTTTGATTTAATTCACGACTACCAACTGGGTGAGGCTGTAGATCCTCAAGCCCATTATGCTTTTATCGCAGAACATGGCTTACAACACTGTCCTATCCCACTAAAGTCACCAAATTACTTTAGCGGAGAGACTTTATTAAAAGTTAGCCGTTTTGACTGGGATAAATCCAGTTTACAATGTGCTAAATACCTGACGCGTCTGACGCTCTCGCCTTTACTGGGTAGCAAGCCCCTGAAAAGTCGTGAGTTGTTCCGTTACGCTTAAATATCTGGGAATCCTAAATGAAAGACATTCTGTTGGGCGTCAATATCGACCATATCGCTACCTTGCGAAATGCCCGAGGTACACAATATCCCGATCCGGTGCATGCGGCTGATATTGCTGAGCGAGCAGGCGCAGACGGGATCACCGTGCACTTGCGTGAAGACCGCCGCCACATTAACGATCGTGATGTGCAGGTACTCAAGCAAACCATCACCACGAGAATGAATCTGGAAATGGCGGTAAGCGAAGAAATGCTGTTAATTGCCGAGCTAATCGAACCTGAGTTTTGCTGTTTGGTGCCGGAAAAGCGTGAAGAGCTGACCACCGAAGGGGGCTTGGATGTGGCCGGGCAGCAACAAAAAATCAACGTAGCCTGTGCCCGTTTAGCGGCTAAAAATATCCAGGTATCATTATTTATCGATGCCGATAAAAGACAAATAGATGGCGCCCTTGCCGCAGGCGCACCTTATATTGAAATCCATACCGGCCAGTATGCCGACGCCAAAACGGAAGACCAACAGGCTGTTGAATTGGCGACACTGATCGAGGGCATTGAATATGCTCACAAGTTAGGCCTAAAAATTAATGCCGGACATGGTCTGCACTATCACAATGTAAAATCGGTAGCTGCGATTCCGCAGATTCTTGAGTTGAATATTGGCCATGCGATTATCGCCAGAGCAGCATTCGACGGTCTGGAAAAAGCTGTCGCTGATATGAAGCGACTAATGTTAGAAGCCCGGTTGTAATTGCAAATGGCAATCGTGGGTTTGGGCACCGATATAGTCGAAATTAGCCGGATTGAAAGTCAGGTAAAAAAATCTCAGCGCTTGGCCGAACGTGTACTGACCCCTTTTGAGTTGGAAATATTTCTACAACATAAATTTCCCGCCCGCTTTCTAGCTAAACGTTTTGCCGGAAAAGAAGCCGCTGTGAAAGCTATCGGTGTAGGGATTGGCAATGGCATAAGTTTTCAGGATGTGGAAGTACGTAACTTACCCTCTGGCCAACCAGTATTGAAATTTTATGGAAACTTTGCCGAGCTGTGCATAGAGCTAAAGGTGAGCAACAGTTTTATCTCTATTTCGGATGAGCAGCATTATGCCATGGCCTCAGTTGTTCTCGAGTCTGCATCCTAGGCTGAATTTATCTGGGCATCCTATGCTCATTGTTGGTGCAGTTGAGGCACTAATAATAAGACTTAGTCTTTATCGGGCTATGGACATCAAGTGTCAAGCTAGCAATGACTTAGTTTAGTGCTTAAATCATATTCTGGCGCGTTTTCTGTATACAAATTATTTTGTATTGTGGCAGGTAAATCTCTGCAACTAAAATGGTCGTATGCTATCCAACCCCCGTAACTTTTTTATTTACTACGAACAATAACTAAAACTATAGGATTCAGTTAAATGGTTTCCATCCGTAAGGTGCATGAACCAGAACGTCCGCCCTTTGATGAATGGCTGGACAGCCTGTCTTTGTCTAATAGCAGTAAGCAAAAGCTCCGTGAGTTGTCAGATAGACCAGAAATCCTGCTGATCGGCCAGGAAATGGTGGAGATCCTGCACAAATTACACATGGATGATGAAACACTGCAAGCTTCACTGGTCTACCCTTATTGCCAAGTGCACGAGCTGAATGATCAACAAATTTCTGAGCAGTTTGGCGAGCCTATTCAAAAATTGATCACCGGTGTACGTAAGATGGATGCGATTAAATCTTTGCATACCCGGGCCAATAGCAACAAGAAAAACGATGAGGCACAAATAGATAACGTGCGCCGCATGTTGCTGGCAATGGTTGAAGATGTGCGTGCTGTGGTGATCAAACTGGCGGAACGTATTTGCGCCCTGCAACGAATTAAGAACGAAGATGAGGAAACACGTGTGCTGGTAGCCAGAGAATGCGCCAATATTTACGCGCCTTTGGCTAATCGTTTGGGCATTGGTCAACTTAAGTGGGAACTGGAGGATCGCTCTTTTCGCTACTTGCATCCCAACACCTACAAGCAAATTGCCGGTTTACTCGATGAGCGTCGTACTGATCGCGAGCTTTATATAGATGATTTTGTTGCCGAGCTACAAGAGGTACTGGATCAGCAGAATATCAAGGCCAAAGTCTATGGCAGGCCCAAGCATATTTATAGCATCTGGAAGAAGATGCAAAAGAAACACCTAAATTTTGAGCAACTGTTTGATATTCGGGCAGTCCGTATCATCGCCGAGCAATTACAGGACTGCTATGGTGCCCTTGGGGTAGTGCATTCAAAATGGCGACATATTCCCAGAGAATTTGATGACTATATTGCCACCCCCAAACCTAATGGTTACCAGTCAATTCATACTGTCGCCCTTGGCGCCCATGAAAAAACTATTGAGATCCAAATCCGTACCCGGCAAATGCATGAGGATGCCGAACTCGGTGTTGCTGCCCATTGGCGCTACAAAGAAGGCACCAACACCGGACGTTCTGGTTATGAAGAGCGGATTAACTGGTTGCGTAAAATCCTCCTATGGCAGGAAGAAGTCGCCGAGTCTGGGGATCTGGTTGAAGAACTACGCAGTCAGGTATTTGACGATCGGGTTTATGTCTTTACCCCTAAGGGAGACGTGGTTGACTTACCGCTAGGTTCGACTCCTTTGGATTTTGCCTACTATATTCATAGCAATGTGGGTCATCGCTGCATTGGTGCCAAGGTAGGCGGACGCATAGTGCCGTTCACCTACGAGCTGCAAACAGGTGATCAGGTGGCTATACTCACCGGTAAACAGTCCATTCCGAGCCGGGATTGGATGCATCTGGGGCTGGGCTACGTTCACTCCGCTCGCGCACGTGCGACGATCCATACTTACTTTAAAAAACAAGATAAAGAGAAAAACCTAACGGCGGGTAAAGACTTACTAGAGCGTGAATTAAAGCATGCCAATATCGAATTGAAAGACATCAGTTCTGCCGTCAGTCGTTTTTATCTAAATACAGTGGATGATCTTTATGCGGCCTTAGGCGGAGGAGATATTCGACTTATGCAGGTGGTGAACTATCTGCAACAGCTGCATGCACCACCGCCGGAAATCGATCCACGTATTAGGCAAAGAAAGCCTCAGGCCGCCAAGCACAAAAAAGACAGCATTGTGGTGGAGGGAGTGGGCAATCTGATGAATCAAATTGCCGGCTGTTGCCAGCCTCTGCCAGGAGAAGCAATTTTGGGCTATATCACTCAGGGCCGTGGAGTTAGTGTACATCGGGAAGACTGTGATCAACTCAATAACTTGCTTGACCAGCACCCAGAACGGCAAATTGACGTCAATTGGTCGAGTGACGTAAGTGCGGCATTTCAAACCTATATGGAGGTGTACAGCAGCGATCGTGACGGTATATTACGGGATATCACTACGGTGTTAGCCAACGAACGGGTCGGCTTGTTGGGGGTCAACAGCTCTAGTGATACTCGCCTAGACTCAGCAAAAATAAGGTTGACTCTCGAAGTAAAAGATCTGCAAAGTCTATCCAAAACCATCGCCCGCTTGCAGCTACTTAAAGGCGTGACGGATGTGGTACGAAAAGACAAGTAAGTTTCATTCTTATTAAACAAATACAAGTCGAGAGACGTAAATGAAAAGGCGTGCAAGATAGATACTATGACAATGCTCAATTTGGATGCAAATCTTTTCCCTCAAGTCGCAAGATTATTGGAAGTGATGGAGAAATTGCGTGACCCGGATACGGGTTGCCCCTGGGACCAGCAACAAAACTTTGCCAGCATCGTGCCCCACACTCTTGAAGAAGCCTATGAAGTGGCTGATGCCATCGAACATGGCAATATGTCTGACATTAAAGATGAACTGGGGGATTTGCTCTTTCAGGTGGTGTTTTACGCCCAGCTTGGCAAAGAGCAGGGAGAATTCGATTTTGAAGCCATTGCCCAGGGAATAAGCGACAAATTGATCCGCCGCCACCCCCATGTCTTTGCCAGTAGCGAAGGCAAAACTGATGAACAATTGAATGTTCAGTGGGAGCAAATCAAAGCCCAGGAGCGGGCGGCTAAAAACATAGTCCAAGATTATAGCATCTTGGCCAATATCCCCGTTGGTATGACGCCATTGATACGGGCGCAAAAACTACAAAAAAGATGCGCAATAGTTGGTTTTGACTGGCCAGAGATCGCCCCGGTAGTGGATAAAATCCAGGAAGAAATACAAGAAGTAATGGATGAAGTGCAGGCTCATGATCCTGATCAACAGGCCATCGAGGAAGAGATCGGTGATTTGTTATTTGCCGTGGTGAACTTGTCCCGCCATCTGAAGGTGGACGCAGAAACCGCACTTAGAAAAGCCAATAGGAAATTTGAAGGACGTTTTCGCAAAGTCGAGGACGTGTTTGCACAAAGATCTGTTGAACTTCCTGACGCTAGCTTAGAAGAGATGGAAGACGTGTGGCAGGCGATCAAGCACTCTTGAATTCGACGAGTTTGCTGTTAACCGCAGCGCTAAACATAATGCGATCTAAGTGAAACAACATAGAATTTGCTCATCGCGCCAACATAAAAAATTCCCGACTGAACACAAAAGCAGCAGTGGATTGCCTTTTAATTTTCCAACTCGTGGTAATTCCTTCCACGAGGGAGGCTAGATTTTCTCATACGCTTCCCTCTCTAGCCTCAACCATTCTGGTTGCGCCGGAAAATGCATGGGATCTAAATTCAGTTTCATAGGTTTTGAACCAGACAACGTCATCATTTGGCTCTGATAGTAATAATGTTTCGAGCGCCAATGATCCAAAGGCTAGCGTTTATGAAATAAAGGAAGGAATTAAATGAAAATTACGGTATTTGCAATTGGCTACGTGGGCCTGGTGCAGGCCGCGGTCATGGCTGAAGTGGGGTATGATGTGCTGTGTATCGATATAGATCAGGCCAAAGTTGACAAACTAAAGCAGGGACATATTCCGATTTATGAGCCGGGTTTGACCCCACTAGTGACATCAAATTATGAAGCAGGGCGGGTAGACTTTACTACCGATGCTGCCCGCGGTGTGGAGCATGGTGAGGCGATCTTCGTCGCGGTGGGTACGCCCCGATGAAGACGGCTCTGCGGGTCTAAAATAAGTATTGGCAGTGGCTCAAACTATTGCTGAACATATGCAAACACATAAAATTGTGATCAATAAATCTACTGTACCCGTTGGCACGGCAGATAAGGTGAAAGGGACGATATCTCAAACCCTATCAGCCCTCGGAAAATCCATCAGCTATGATGTGGTATCCAAACCTGAGTTTTTAAAAGAGGGGGGCGGCGGTTAATGATTGTATGCGTCCAGATCGTATTATATTAGGTACAGATAGCGACACGGCGGAGAAGAAACTTCCGGAATTGTATTCTCCCTTTAATCGTAATCACGACAAAATCATTGTGATGGATATACGAAGTGCTGAATTGACAAAGTATGCGGCTAATTGCATGTTAGCCACTAAAATCAGCTTTATGAACGAAATAGCCAATTTGGCAGAGCTGTTTGGCGCGGATATTGAAAATGTGCGTCGGGGTATTGGTTCAGACCCACGCATTGGTTACCAATTTATTTATCCCGGTTGTGGCTATGGTGGTTCATGCTTCCCCAAAGATGTGCAAACGCTGGTACGTAGTGCAAATGGTGTCGGCTATCAAACACAAGTATTGGAGGCAGTAGAGTCGGTTAATTACGCCCAGAAAGAAAAATTATTTGAATACATCATGCGTCATTTTAATGGTAATATTGCCGGTAAAACAGTCGCACTTTGGGGCTTGTCATTTAAACCTAATACTGATGATATGCGTGAAGCCTCAAGCCGGGTGTTGATGGAAAAACTTTGGGCCGCCGGGGCCACGGTTAAAGCCTATGATCCTGAGGCCATGGAGGAGGCTCAGCGCATTTATGGTGGCCGCGAAGAACTGATCCCGATGGGGACCAAAGAAGCGGCACTTGAAGGAGCCGACTTTTTGGTGATTTGTACAGAATGGCAGGCATTTAGGGCACCTGATTTTGAGTTGATAAAATTAAAGTTAAATTCGCCTTTGATCTTCGATGGACGAAATTTATTTGAGCCCCATCTAATGATGGAATACGGATTGCACTATTACGCGATTGGCCGTGGATTATCGATTAAGGAATACTAGTATGGGACAAGTTAAAAAAGCAGTTATTCCGGTTGCGGGTCTGGGTACCCGCATGCTACCGGCAAC
>JAWUXW010000026.1:0-12205 GCA_034111125.1 Paraglaciecola sp. | reverse complement strand
ACTACCTTTACCGAGGAGCTTACGTTAATGCAAGCTTTGAACCCAGAAACAATTAATCAATACAACGCCAAGAAGACCGGAGCCAAGTATTTTATTAATCCTAGCAAGGACTAAGCTCTTTTGGACTGAATAAACTAGCTGTTATAGTAATAAAGCCCCCTGTTCGCACTTAGCGTGAACAGGGGGCTTTTAAGTAAAGGCAGTTTTAATTGGCGCGCTTAATCCACAGCTCTAAACGTGCAATCATTATCTGTGAGTCTACCGGCTTGGCAATAAAGTCAGTCATGCCACAGGCCATGCAGCGCTGACGCTCTTCTTGAGTTACCCCCCGCTGTTAACGCAATAACAGGCAAGCCATCATAAGCCGGGGATTAGCTAGTATCCAGCCCATGCGCTTTTGGCATGGGCAACTATGCTTGCTTTGTTAGGCACGGCTATGTACCTGTCATTCCGCACATAATTTAGAAATAAAAAATCGACTATTTATTAAACCATATGGACGAAATTCAATCGCTTGAACATGATTATTCAAAAACAACTTGACACCGATCCCCGAACTTGATCTGTTGCTCACTTTTGCGAGTGAATTTTCATGTCATCAGCGGTTTATACGACTAGAAGATTAGTTCATCTTGGCTTGGCTGGTATTATCGATAATGCGCTAGGCACCTCTGAGCGCACATAAGTGGGCTATGGTCATATTTTTACTGCCATGCTGTTGAATGGTCTGGGGTTTACCGGGCGAACATTGCATATGTATAGCGAGTTCTTTGATGAAAAACCGGTTTTCTGACTAATTGGCGAAGGGGTTGAGACAGCACATATCAACGATGATGCATTGGGCCGTTGTCTTGATGCACTCTATGATGCAGGTGTTTATGGTTTGTACCAGAAAATTGCCGAAAAGGTCGTTGACCACCTCAAACTGCCCTGTGAATTCACCCATTTAGACTCAACCAGTTTTCATTACGATGGCAAGGCCAACTCCGACCAAGAAGCACCTGCGGCCATTCACATTACCAAAGGGTATTCCCGTGACCACCGACCGGAGCTCAATCAAGTTGTACTTAACTTGATATGCGAAAACCTCTTTGGCATTCCTGATTAAAAGCGCAGGATGAATACTTCCCTGATATGAAAAAGAAGCCAACGCAAACCCCAACGGCTCGCTGGGTATTCCAGTGCTTTACGGGTATTGATCTACTTACGATCAATGAGCAGAAAACGTTGCTGTTAAATATAAAGGACCGGCAATCCATCATAATTAAAATTTTAGGTATAAATTATCAGCGAATATATTCCTAAAATGCGGAGGAATGTCGGGTTCAAAGGTTTGATCGCCAATTATTCCCTTTCCCTTGGAGGAGTCATACTGTCAATTTCATCGACCGTCTGCAATCTGCTAAAACACGTATTCGACCATTGCCATAGTCAACAACTGCAAATGGGACTTTTGAATCAATCCAACAGTGATCAAAACATCATTTAAATTGACGCCAAATCAATTTTAAAACTCCAATACGCAGATCATGACTTTCACTTTTGTTTCAAGCATATGAAATCGATATTTCACAGTAAGAGATTTTATTTCATCGCAAAAGAGAGTCCACTCACATTCTCAATCAAAAATTTTGATTGACTAATCCTGAACAACATTTAAACTTTCAGTAATTTCTGAAACATGTATAACTAGAGCGAATTCAATATGCAAATGACCCCGATGATCGAATCTTTTGTCATGCACTTTGGCGAAATGGGCAGTAAGTGGGGTTTTAACCGCACGGTTGGGCAAATGGTTGCGTTATTGGTTGTGGCGAAGGAAGCGCTTAGTGCCAATCAAATTGCGGAGGCGCTTAGTATCTCTCGGGGCAATGTCAGCATGGGTTTGAAAGAATTGCAGTCATGGCGACTGATCCAACTGCAGCACAAGCCTGGGGATCGTAAAGAGTATTACCAAGCGGCGGGCAGCATTTGGGAGCTGGCAAACAGGGTATTTGAAGAGCGACGCAAGCGGGAGATGGACCCAACTCTTAGCCTACTGCGCAACATTTTGGTCGACGCCCCAGCAAATGATAATGAGGTCCATGCCCAGCAAAAACTTCAGGAAATCCACGACCTGCTGGAAGGTATTACCAAATGGAGCAGTGAGCTGCAAAGCATGAGCCCGGAAAAACTCAATACCCTAATGAAGCTCGGTTCTGGAGTCGGCAAAGTACTGGATATGAAGGATAAGTTTTTAAACAAAACAAGCGACTAATCTGTGCTTTTATTCTGGGAGTCAGTTCCCTTAAATTAACATTTCGAGGCCTACTATGGATGACGTATTCTTGTTGTCTCGGCTGCAATTTGCCGCCAATATCAGTTTTCACATACTGTTCCCCAGTATTACCATTGCCCTTGGTTGGTTACTGTTCTATTTCAAACTTCGTTTTAATCTGAGCGGCCATCCCATATGGATGCGCGCCTATCGTTTCTGGGTAAAGGTGTTTGCTTTAACTTTTGCCCTAGGGGTAGTCACTGGCATTACCATGTCCTTCCAGTTTGGTACCAACTGGCCGGGCTATATGGAAACTGTGGGCAATATCGCCGGTCCGTTATTGGGCTACGAAGTGCTCACCGCGTTTTTTCTGGAAGCGACCTTTTTAGGCATAATGTTATTTGGTATTCATCGGGTGCCACCCTGGTTACATACCCTCGCTACCTTGGTAGTTGCCGTGGGCACATCTCTCTCAGCGTTTTGGATCATCGCACTGAATTCCTGGATGCAAACCCCAGCAGGCTTTGAGATGCGTGACGGAGTTGCCTATGCCCTTGACTGGTGGGCAATCATCTTTAATCCCTCGTTTCCCTATCGTCTAATGCATGTGTTGCTGGCATCGGGTTTAACCGCGTCTTTTTTGGTTGCCGGAATTTCCGCTTACCGCATTGTTAAGGGAGATGATAAAAAAGCTCCGCAACTGACCTTAAAAACCGCGATTGTTTTGGCTGCTATTTTGATGCCCATACAAATACTGGTGGGCGACCAACATGGTTTGAATACTCTTGAACATCAACCGCAAAAAGTTGCGGCAATGGAAGGCATTTGGCATACGGAAAAAGGCGCGCCACTATTGCTCTTTGCCATTCCCAATGCACAAACCCGCAGCAATGATTTTGAGCTGGCCATCCCAAATATGGCCAGTGTTATTTTAACCCACGATCCCCACGGAGAGATCAAGGGCTTGAACGAGTTTATCGGTGAGCATCCACCGGTAGCCCCAGTCTTTTTTGCCTTTCGCCTTATGGTCGGTGTCGGCATGCTGATGTTTTTGGTTTCCTGGTTGGCAAGTAGCAAACTACTCAGGTCAAAGCCCCTGGGCAAACCTTTGTTGTATACCTTGGTTGGCATGACCTTTTCAGGTTGGATTGCCACACTTGCAGGCTGGTATGTTACCGAAATTGGCCGTCAACCTTACCTGGTCAGTGGTATATTAAAAACCGTCGATGCGGTGACCGATATCGCCCCAGGCAATGTGCAATTTACCTTTATACTGTATATCTGTGTTTATGTCTTTTTACTGATTGCTTATTTACACACCTTGTTTTTGATGGCCAGAAATGCGGTGGAAATTGAAGAAATTCAAGCTGAAGAACGTATCGGAAAAAATCAATCAGCGGCAAACTATCTGGAGCAAAAATATGATTAACCCACTTCTAATTAGCACAGAGACCCTACCGATTATATTCGCCGGATTAATGGCTCTTTCGATTATTATTTACGCCATTTTAGATGGCTACGATCTCGGTGTGGGGATCTTGCTGCCACTTAAAAATGAGCAGCATGCGGATCAAATGATTGCCTCAATTGGCCCCTTTTGGGATGCTAACGAAACTTGGCTGGTATTGGCAGTAGGGTTGATGCTGATTGCGTTTCCCAGTGCCCACAATGTGATCCTTAAAGCCCTATACTTGCCCGCCACCGTTATGCTCATTGGCCTGATATTGCGAGGCGTCGCCTTTGACTTTCGCGTCAAAGTTGCCGCTCACAACAAACATAGATGGAATCAAATATTTAAAGCGGGCTCAATCATTGCGTCGGGCAGCCAGGGTTATATGCTAGGCATGTATATAATGGGGTTCTCCAATAGCCTTAGCGCTTACTTATTTGCCGGTCTCAGTGCAATCGGCGTTACCACTGCTTATGTGTTAATTGGCAGTTGCTGGTTAATCATGAAAACCTCATATGACTTGCAGTTGCAGGCTATCCGCTGGGCACGCCTGGCAGGCAAGGTTAGTTTTGTCGGCATCCTTGCAGTATGCATTGTTAATCCGCTGATCAACCCATTTGTATGGGAGCGCTGGACAACTTTTCCCTTTGCCTATTTTATCAGCATCATACCGCTACTAAGTTTCGCTCTACTATATCTGGGTCATCAGGTATTGAAACGCTTACCCCTTGCTGAGGACAGAGGCTGCTGGTTGCCCTTTGTTGTTTGCGTTATGGTCTTTATCTGCTGCTTTGCCGGACTCGCCCTGAGCTTTTATCCCTATGTGGTGCCTGGTGAGCTGACCATTTGGCAAGTCGCAAGCGCCCCGGGCTCCCTGCGTTTTATCTTGTATGGGGCACTGGTCGTCATCCCCTGTATTTTGCTCTACACCGTATTCTCGTATCGGGTATTTTGGGGTAAGGTGCAAGCGCTGCGCTATTACTAATCCATTCCTTCCAGATATCTACTCACTCAGCGATAGATATCTGGGTGGGTTGGTATAAAAGCGATGACAACGCTTTAATAACAAGGAGTCGTATATTAACGATTGCCGAGAACATTATTTTTGCTGTCGGGCTCTATATACCCGGGGGAGAGATTCACGCTAATTCCGCTGTTTGAACGGGGCAATTTCCCGCACTTGATCCCCAGTGATGAATTCACCAAGGTCACCCTGTACTTTGGTTGACACATAGCTTAGGTGGTTTGGTATGACAATCATATCGGCCTTTCAAGAGGCGCCTACTGTATTGCAACTCACTGCTATTGAAAATGTTTTAATAAAGGGCCCTTTAATGGTGGCATGTTTTACCATTTACAAACACTCCTTGTCTGCATTGCATTAGCCGCGATCGGTTTATTATATTTTTTGAGAGCTTCGGGTACTTAATAAGCCAAGCCAAAACTGAGCAGTCTTAGTACACGCTTACAACCCAAGGAATTTAACTTAAGTTCATGTTTTTATTTTATTTTAAATGTGATCGCTTTGAGCCTCTAGTACGTTGAAGTGTTTAATATATTAATGCAAAGCTGTTCTGCAGCAGTAAGGATGTGTCATTGTTGACGTCAATTGTAAAACGTGTTTCCAAGTATTTGACTCTTGTTGTGCTTTTACCCTGCGCTTTGCTGAGTTTGATTATTATTAACGATGTTTATTTAGCCATAGGGCAAATAAATCAGGCCAATGTTTCCCGAAATAATGCATCTACCAGTAATTACGTGCTTAGTGTTGTGCACGAAATACAAAAAGAAAGAGGCATGTCTGCGGCGTTTATTGGCTCTAAGGGCATTAATTTCTCCTCACAACTTAAGGGGCAGCGCCAAGCTGCCGATCGGGCCTTAAATGTATTGCAGGGCTACAAAGAAGATTTATCTCTCTCAAGCGATATGGCTAAAGTGCTTGATGGCTTTCTCGCTAGTACAGAGAGTATAAGTCAAGTACGTAGTCAAATTGATAACTTGAACATAACGCTTGCATCAGCCCTAAGATTTTATACCGACATCAATAAAAGTGGCTTGCACTTAGTTTCCGCGGCATCCAGATTCAGTGAAATACAGACTATTTCTGCTGAGTTGTTTGCAATCTACAATTTTTCTAATGCAAAGGAATATGCGGGTATTGAACGGGCGGTGCTCAGCAATGTTTTAGCTGCCGGGAGCTTTACGCCTGCATTGCGCAAGCGGCATATTGTATTGGTTACTAATCAGAATGTCTATTTACAATCGGCCATAGAGGCTGCACCCCGTCAAATGTCTCCGATTTTTAGTCAAGTCAGTAGTAGCTCTGCATTTAAGACCGTGCAGCAAATGCGTGAGGTAATTCAAATCAAAGACAGCAATTTTGATGTACTTCCAGAACAATGGTTTGACGCTGCCACGAACCGTATTGATTTACTGAGACAGACAGAGGATAAAGCCCTCTCATTGGTAGACGAATCGGCCACAAAATTCAAAGCGCAGGCGCTTAATGTGCTGGTAGCGGAATTCATTATTTTTGTCGTCGGTATACTCATTACCTCGTTGTTGTTTCTGTCTTTGCGTAGCCGCAACAAACAATCGCAAGAAATTTTCACCGGCATTATGATTGCCATTAATGATCGCGACCTCGTTGATAAAATCAACGTTATGACTCAAGATGAATTGGGTGAAACTGCTCTAAGTATCAACACGTTAACCCGTAAATTTGAAAAAGACTTAATTTCATTTAGGACTATGTCGACCAGCATTTCTGGTTTAACCCAAGAAACAGCAACTGCAATAAGCCAAAGCGAAAATAACTTAGAAGAACAACAATCAGGCCTGCTATCTATCGCTTCAGCTGTTGAAGAAATGTCGGTAAACATCGGCAGCATTGCCGAGGCAATGAAGGAAAATTTGAGTTTCTCTGGGCAAGTAGTCGATCAAGCCAATCAGGGCCGAGTTACTGTGAGTGAAGCGGTGGCTATAATTCAAAGCGTTGCAACAGAAATGGTAACGTCTGCAGAGTCAATTTCGACCCTAAACAATCAGGTAGGGGAAATCTCTACCATGGTTGAGATGATCCAGGGCATTGCAGAACAAACAAACTTATTGGCATTAAATGCCGCTATTGAAGCGGCACGGGCCGGGGAACAAGGACGAGGTTTTGCCGTGGTGGCTGATGAAGTGCGTAACCTTGCTAGCAGAACCCACAACTGTACTGAGCAAATAGCCGAGTGGGTGTCTGAATTAAAAAACAGTTCACAGACCGCGTCGGATAAAATTCTTCTTGGCAAAGACAACGCAGAGAAAGCCGCCGAAAGTGCGAGAAAAATCATGTCTATGTTGATAAACGTCGGTGACATGGCAACGAAGGTTCAAGGGGTTGCAGATATGGTGTCAAATAGCACAAGCGAGCAAAATTATGCATTAAACGAAGTAGCGGCTAGAATCACCGACATCTCGGAGAAGGCCCAGGAAAATGTAGTCGGTGCACAGCAAATTTCAATTGCGTCAATAGACATTGCCGATTCTGCCGACAAAATGAACAAAATGATTAGGCAGTACAAAGTGTCTGAAGCATAAGATTAGGGTGAATTGCCACCCTAATCTTTTTGTCGCCACATTGTCAGCAACTTTGATGACACTTCAATACAGTTTACTCCCCCTCTATCTGCGCCGCTCATTTAAAGCCGGGCCTGGTGAGATCTCGTTGCATTTAGGTGATCAACTTGGCATAGGCCTAAAGCGTTCCCAACCCTTGTGCGAACTGCAAAGTTTAATCTCTTTATAGCATGGCTGAATTCATGCTTAATCCAGTAGGGCGATATTTTTTTCTGAAATGATTGGGCCAGTTTTTTGCTGTAGTTCGCTGGCAAACTTGCCGTTATCTTGACCGGCAATAAAGCTCAATAAACAGCTGCTATAATTGGATCTTGCTTTCGCCAGTTTTGTGCCATCACCCTTGCGCACTAAAATGGTATCACCCGCTGAAAATTCGCCATTTACCGCGACTATCTCGTCACTTGTCAGCTCTTCGCTTTGAGAAACAAGCGAAGTGTTAAAGTCATTATCGACTATCACTTCGCCTTGGGCATTGGAAGTGTGTGTCATCCAGTGAAGGTGCTCCTGCATTGGCTTTTCGTAGGGTTTAAAATGTGTTCCAGGATTTTCTCCCCGTAAAAACATAGCAAAAGGCAACGGAGAAAAGCCATTTACTATAAATGTATCGATACCGTGTGATGTAGCCTTTTCTGCAGCTTCAATCTTGGTTTTCATCCCTCCGGTACCCACACCACTGGTGGCCCCTCCGGCCATGGTGTAAATACTTTTATCAATATGAGTTACCTGGGACAACATCTTGGCATCTGCATTAGTGTGAGGGTTTTTATCATATAGGCCGTCCACATCTGAGCAGATAATTAAGGCATCGGCATCAGCAGCCGTCGCAACCATAGCTGAAAGGTTGTCGTTGTCTCCCACTTTCAACCTATCGGTGGTAACCGTATCATTCTCATTAATAATCGGCAGAAGGTCATTGTCCAGCAAACTAAAAATGGTTTCTCTCACGCTTATATAACGCTCACGATTACGTAAATCCCCGTGGGTCATCAATATTTGTGCCGTGGGAAAGTCAAATAACTTATCCCATGTGGACATCATTTCTGTTTGCCCGGCGGCGGCCATCGCTTTTTTTATTGCAATACTGCGCACTTTTGTGTCCGGGAAAAGGTGGGCACCAGCGGCAACTGAGCCTGATGACACTAACACTACTTGTATGCCTTTTGACCTGCAGCGCACAATAAACTGCACAATACCAAGCAAATGGTGACCACTACAGCCTCTATTGTGTGGGGCAATTAGCGCACTTCCCACTTTAATGACTATCCTATGCCAATTAAGGGAGGTTTTCATTTTACATCCTTTACTTATTTACCTTGCAGCAACATTAACTGGTGTTGCCTTACCAGTACGTCTCACTGGGTGCTTTAATCATGGTCGTTAAACACAGCACTCAAGCATGTCGGCGTCAGTAAAAACGCACATACAAGCACCCAAGACTTGAAGGGGCTATCCCGCCCAGCAACACCTGTTTTGTCGATCGTGTTTCTAGATGAGGTGGCCTTTACTGCGGGCCCATAACTTTATAACTTCAACACTAATAATTAGTGCACTAATGATATTATGCCTTTTTTTTAACCTTATGAACATGTTCAGAGTAATTTAAGCCTTATATGTAAGGAGTATAATATATATTCACACCCATCCCTAACCAAGCGCCACGAAAGGATTTTGCGTTTAAATACTTGTTTTCCTTAAAATTTTATTATGTACACTATTAATAATATGGTACTTTGGCGGCGCTTAATTTTTGATAGAGTTCAATCGATTTTTGACGACGTATGTCATCAACATGAAAAAAGCATGAAGAACTTCTATTGTAGCTATCAAGGGTTATACCCACGTGACCTGTATGTTGAGGTCACGTGGGTATAAGGATTTCACCTTTAGTTTTGAGATAGTCAAGATCGGGAGCAAACGCAAATTCTTGCGATCATGCAGCCCATTGTCAAAATTGGGCAGGCAGGAGAATTTGACGCCACGAGGGCAGTAAAAATAGGTGAAATATTTGGCAAAAAGACATCTGAAAATAACACCCTCTGCTAACGTTTCCGCGGAGGATGTTACTGGGATGGAATTTAACCGCTAAGACGAACAGTCACAGAGCATTAGCCCCCCGTTCTCCGCATCGCCCGTTTAAAGCCCGGGCTAGCGAGGTTTTTTTCTAGATAGGCGACTAACTTGGGATAGGCTTCAAGCTCTCCCAACTTTTGAGCCATTTGCAATACAAAGCACATCCCGAAATCCGGTGCCTTTAGCTCTTCACCGAGTAGGAAGGTTTTGTCTGCGAGGAAATCCTGAACATAGTTGAACTGCAAGGCAACTTCTCCCGCCGAAAACGCGCTGACTACTGGCGGGTGGGGCTGCTGTTCGCGCATCAATAACAGCTTTAACAAAATAGGCGCGAAAGCCGAAGCTTCGGAGTAATGCAACCACTGCAACCACTGAGCCTTTGCAGCTAGGCCGCTGGCAGGGCCCAGTTTATTTTCGGTGTCGTATTTATCCAGCAAATAGGTGGTAATTGCGCCGCTTTCACTAAGGGTGAAACCGTCAGTCTCAATGACCGGGAATTTACCCAAAGGATGAGCCAATTTTAATTCCTCTGGGGCACGACCCTGGTCATTGCGATCATAAATTTTAAGCTCGTAGTCAATACCTAACTCTTCTAACAACCAAACCGCAAAAACCGAACGACCAACCCGTAAGTGGTGAATTAATACCATCTGCTATCTCCATCTCATAATGTGAATGATACCCCATACTACAACTTAGCACGGCCTGAACAGGCACCCCATGATAGTTATTGATTGCTGCTCATTACTCTTTTTTATGCGCTTTCTAATGGCGTTGCTTACAACCACCCCGCCGCCTGCAGAATTATTTTAACTCCAAGACCCGTCGTCACCAGCACAACTGCACCGCCAAATATATTACCCAGCAGACCATTGGTATATTTGCCTAACAAGGCCTCTTGGTTCATGACGAATAACAGAAAACTGGCAACAATCGGCAACAGCAAGCCATTGGCAAATTGAGCGGCGATAATAATGGTAATAGGCTTGATACCTATCAGGGCCAACGAGGCACCAATCACGATCACGCTCAAGCCAATTAGTTTAAACGCCAGTGAGGAAGTGCCGTCCTTGATACCGAGTATTTCCGTCATGGCATAGGAGGTAGCCAGAGGCGCAGTCAGTGAGCTACTTAGACCCGCTGCAAAAAAACCCAGTCCCAGCATATATTTCGAAAATGAACCAAATACTGGTTCCATTTGCACCGCCATATCTCCTGCTCCGGAAATTTTTAAACCGCTGCCAAAAATACTGGCCGCAGCGGTAGAGGCGATTAATATGGTAACCAGCCCACCAATTCCAATGGCGGTGGCTGAATCGCTGCGGGCACTGTTTAGATTGGTTACCGACGCCCACTTGGCTTTTACTGCCGAGGCATGCAAAAACAAGTTGTAAGGTACGACAGTTGTGCCGATTAGGGCGATGACAGTCAGTAAGCTGCCTTCTGGTACCCGAGGAGTAAACATACCGCTAAACATCGCCGACAGATCCGGCTTGACCGCGATAAACGTTGCGACAAAGGCCACGACCATAGTCAGTACTAATATCAGTAGTGCCCGTTCGATTAACCTATAGGAGCCGCGCCAAAGCAGGATGCCCGCAAGCAAGGAAATCAATACCACTGCAACAGGATAAATTGACTGCTCGCCCCCTGAAATGGCTTCCAGTCCCAGAGCTGCACCGGCCAAATTGCCACCTTCATAGGCGGCGTTCCCCATATACAAGGCTGCAATGATTAATGCAAATAGAGGCCATTTCCACATGGAGTGCTGCAACAGCTCTTTTAGCGTTTCGCCAAGCCCTTGCTGCATCACCAGTCCCAAACGCGCTGACATTTCTTGCAGAATAATCGTGGCGACGGTGGCAAACAATAGCGCCCACAACAGCACATAACCAAAATTGGCGCCTGCAAGGGTACAGGCCGTTACCGTACCTGGTCCGATAAAAGCGGCTGCAACTAAGTTACCCGGCCCCATCTCTTTGAATCGCTTTATCATTATTTATTCTTCATTTTTAAAAAAATGTTCTTTTTTGGAGGGGCCGAAACCACCACCTGTTGGCGTCTGAATGACAACTGTATGCCCCGCTTGTACTTCGGCCTCGCCGCATGCCCCAAGCTGCAAAGCCCGTTGACCCGGAATGTCTATCCAGTTGTGCCCTACTTCTCCTGCCTGACCGCCATTAATGCCAGCCAGAGGAACTTCTCGATGGCCGGATAAAATCGCGCAGTGCATATCGGCCAAAAACCGGATTCGTCGTTCCACACCATCCCCCGCCTGCCAGCGGCCTTTGCCTCCTGAACCGCGCCTGATAACAAATTTATCCAGTACTACTGGAAAACGAGATTCGTGTACTTCCGGATCCGTTAAACGTGAGTTGGTCATATGGGTATGCACTGCGGCGTTCCCGTCAAAGCCGGGCCCAGCAAGTGCACCTGAGCAAATAGTCTCGTAGTACTGATATTCCTCATTACCGAAGGTGAGATTGTTCATGGTCCCTTGGCTCATCCCCAACACCCCTAGAACGCCAAAAAGAGCATTAGCCGCCGCCTCCATCGAGCCAAGATGTACAGAAATATGCGGGGCATTGGCAATAAGTTTGCCGCTGAGATCAAACACCGCACATGAAAAGTCAAGTCGTTCTTTAATATTGACCGAAGATGAGGTGTTGCGCAGCACAATGCCCATTTGCTCGGCAATTGACATAAATTGGTTGTTAAAAATTTCCACCATCACCGGATCACCCTCGGGAACTGCGTTGTTATCCGGTTTTGCTGCCAGACTTTTTTCTAAGAGCAAATGTTTGTGC
>JAWUXW010000025.1:0-11073 GCA_034111125.1 Paraglaciecola sp. | reverse complement strand
CCGATGATGACAATGACGGCATGAGTGATGTCTTTGAAGCCACCTATAACTTCAATCCATTGAACCCCGACGATGCGGCATTAGACAGCGATTCAGATGGTGTATCCAATGGGGATGAGGCGCAGGCCAATCAAAATCCCTTAATTGATGATTATCCTCCCGTGATCTTGCCTCCCCAGGCACTGCATATAAATGCCGGGCACATATTCACCGACCTTAGCAAGGAGAAACTGCTCGAATTGACCAATGTTTCAGCCAGCGATGGTTTAGATGGCGAAAACTGCTGTGCCCTAAGCCCCCTTGGATTTGAACGCGGTGAGAGAATTCTAACATACCCTATTACCTGGCGAGCAACCGACACAGCAGGCAATTCTGCAGAAGTTGAACAGACACTCAATGTTTACCCGCAAGTTAATCTTCAAAATAACCAAATTGTCGCAGAGGCCGGTATGGCAACTGTTGAAGTTGTATTGTCGGGGCTAGCGCCGAGTTATCCAGTGGTCGTGCCCTTCAGTATTCAAGGCTCGGTCGACAATTTGGATTATCAAATTGCGTACTCTCAGGTGGTTATTCAAAGGGGCACGGTAGGCAATATCGAGATCACCTTGAATGAAGATTTTCAACAAGAAGGTGAGGAGCAGCTGATTGTGGTACTCGATCCGGCTTTAAACATCGGCTCGCAGCCCCGACATACCATAACAGTCAGTGAAGATAATCTTATGCCAAGGGTTCTGGTCACGACGAGACAACAAGGCTTGAGCGTATCCATCTTATCTAAAGAGAAGGGCGAGATTGAGATCACGGCCCAGGTGACTGACTCAAATCCTACAGATACGCACATAATTTCCTAGAATATACTAACAGAGTATCAAGCAGAAATAAGTGCAAATCAACAGCGGGTATTTATCGACTCCTCCAATCTAAACTTGCAACGGGGCGATCGTGACATAATTTCCTTGTCTCTTAAAATAACTGATAGTGGAGACGGTGAGCTAAGCCTGACAGAATTTATTCATATTCCCATCCTGACGACACAGCCACGCTTAACGGGTAGCGATACGGATCGTGATGGTATAACAGATGAGCTAGAGGGCTTTTTGGATGATGATTTTGACGGACTACCGGCCTTTATGGATATCTCGGATGTCTCGTATATTCAACCATTGCATGTCAATGCGGCCATCACCCGATTCATCGAAACAGAGCCCGGACTGCATTTGTCCTTAGGGAAATATGCACGCCAGCAGCTATCGGACGGTATGATGTTGTCTGAACAAGAAATTCTAGCATCGGGTCATATTCCGGCCGATAGTATTAGTCATCAAGATGCATATTTCGATTTTGAAATAAAACGGATCACCCCGGTAGGCCGTTCAGTGGCTACCGTTATTCCTCTAGAGGATAGTATTCCGGAATTTGCTGCCTACCGGAAATATACTGTCGCTCAAGGCTGGCAGGATTTTGTTGAAGATGGCAACAACAGCACTGCTTCTGCTTTGGCGATAAATGGTGTATGTCCTGCACCGTATAGTCAAAGCTATCAAGCCGGACTGACACAGGGCGATAACTGCCTGCGCTTGACGATAAAAGATGGTGGCGTAAACGATGCCGATGGAGTCGAAAATGGTAGCATTGACGATCCTGGTGGTATTGCCATCATTGCCAAAAAAGAGATTGTTAAAAGCATCGATCCTGAAAAATCCACCAGTGGTGGGGTCTTTATCTTTAACCTAGGTTTTTTGCTGCTAATCCTAGCTTGGCGGAGTGTTAATGCCTCTTTGGTACAGACTGGCCGTCGGGGAATCCTCTGAGGTTAATTGTTCCCGCCTGAAGGCGGTGGTCGGCCCCTCACGTTGTAGGAGGGCCTTTAGGCCCGAAGATTCAAAGTTGGCTGTCACCCTGGTTTCAAGGCCTTAATTAATAGAAGGTACCCCCCCCCCGGCTCTGCCGGTGGTACTTTAACTTGTTTGAATAGCTGAGCATCGTTATTGCTTAAGTCGCAGTGAATAAAGCGAAAGTTGTGCCATTTTTTAAAAATATTCAGTAGACTTGATAATTAGTAAATTCACCAAATGTAGTGAATTTGACTACAGCTAAGTCTGAAGATTTTCACCTGGCGCTAGGGAAGAATGATTCGAGTTCTGATGCACCTCAAAATGAAAGTCTTGGGTACTGTGTGAAATATGCATTTTCAGGTGGTTTGGGTATACACTATGTGTCAGAAAAAAACACAAGGTCTATTGGGTGAGTAAGTTTCTAGGTAATGTTGTCGGGTCAATATCGAGTATCGGTTATTTTGTTAATACAGTTTTTTGGGTCATTCCCATTGTCATTCTGTCTTTTTTGAAACTCATTCCAATCAAACCCTGGCAGACCATGCTGTCTTATCTCTTAGATGGTTGTGCAACTTCGTGGATAGCGGTGAATAGTATCAACCAGACGTTGAGCAACAACACCCAGATACAGGTCACTGGCATCGAGAGCCTTAGCGCAAAAGATTGGTATCTGGTGATTTCCAACCATCAGTCATGGGTCGACATTCTGGTTTTGCAGCGAATATTTAACCGTAAAATTCCTTTCTTAAAGTTTTTTCTGAAAAAAGAACTGATTTGGGTACCGTTTTTGGGCGCAGCTTGGTGGGCCTTAGATTTCCCTTTTATGCACCGTCACAGCAAATCATTTTTGGCCAAAAACCCTCATCTAAAAAGCAAAGATTTAGAAACAACCCAAAAAGCCTGTGAGAAATTTCGCCACAAGCCAGTCAGTATCATGAATTTCGTTGAAGGCACGCGCTTTACGCCCGAAAAACACCAACGACAAGCCGCCCCGTTCAATAGTTTACTCAAACCCAAGGCCGGGGGCATGGCCTTTGTGCTCAGCACGATGGGCAGCCAACTTCACAAACTGGTAGATGTGACTATTTACTATCCTCAGGGGATCCCCACTTATTGGGACTTTGTATCTGGTAAAGTGAAGTCGATACACGTATCGGTGAATATCTTATCTATTGAAGACATATTGAATAGTGAAGCATTTGCCATGGACTACTTTGACAACCCGGCCCAACGGGTAAAATTTCAGCGCTGGCTAAATCAACTTTGGTATGAAAAAGATGCAACTCTTGAACAGATGTCAGAGAGTCCTTAGTCCAATGCTTAGTTTTTTACCTGGCTTTATCTTATTTCCTCTGCATTTGACTCTGCAAATGCTCAATCTGAGTTTTTGGGCGCTGCTGATCATATTATTGGGTCTGCTCAAGTTAGTATTGCCGGTGCCAGTCATTACCAAAGCTATCAATTTTTTGTTAAATCATATGTTGTGCACCTTTGGGACCCTAAGTGTCGCTTTAATAAAATTCACCAATAAAATCGAGTTGGATTATCAGGTAGATGATGAAGTGAGTCAGCAGGGATGGTATTTACTCATGTCTAACCATCTAAGTTGGTTGGATATCATCTTATTAACCGAGTTTGCAGCAGGACGTATTCCGGCACCAAAGTTTTTCCTTAAAAAAGAGCTGATTTGGCTACCTTTTGTTGGGCTCGCCGCCTGGGCTTTAGATATGCCTTTTATGCAGCGCTACAGTGGCGAGTTCTTGAAGAACAACCCCCATCTTAAAGGTAAAGATATTGAAACTACTCGCAAGTCTTGTGATAAATTTCGCCAGCTGCCAACGACAGTGATCAACTTTGTGGAAGGTTGTCGCTACACGGCTGAAAAGCACCGTTTAGGGGCCAGTCCCTTTGAGTGTTTACTGCGTCCTAAAGCCGGTGGCATCGCCTTTACTCTGGCCGCAATGGGCGAGCTCTTTACCAACATTCTGGATGTCACTATTTTGTATCCTGAAAATAACGGCAGTCCCATGCTGAACATGCTCGCTGGCAAACTTACTCGGGTCGTTATTCGCGTTAAAGTGACGCCCATAGATGAGAATATTATGGGTGACTATTTTAACGACGACAATTTTAAAAACACCTTTCAGGCCTGGTTAAATGATCTATGGCTTGATAAAGATAAGCTCATCGAGCAACTACAAGGAAGCAAATAAGTGACTGAAAATAGCCTTATCAGTGATTGGTTAATTCAAGGTTTTCAATACCTGGGTCTAAACCTGAACAATAACAGCCTGCTGTTTCAACTTTCAGCCTTATGCTTAATTTTGCTGCTGGCCTGGGTAAGCTTTCGCTGTGTGCGTTACGTATTACACGGAAAACTCACCTCTATGGTGCTTAACAGCAATAACCAACTCGATGATGAGCTACATAAACACGGCTTCTTTCGACGCTGCGGGCATATTATTCCAGCTGTCTTGGTATATTTGTTAAGCCCACTGCTAATAAACGAAGTGCTTTTATTGGCGTTTTTACAAAAAACTACCGTAATTTATGTCTTAGTCGCTGCCGTTACCGCCATCAGTGCCTTACTCAATACCACTGAAGATATATATAACGCTTCCCATCTGGCTAAACGTGCACCCATCACGGGTTTCGTTCAGGTGGGTAAACTCTTTATCACCATCGTTGCCGCCGTATTGGTTATCTCCAGCTTATTGAATAAATCTCCCTTTATTCTACTGTCAGGCTTAGGTGCAATCACCGCCATTTTATTATTGTTGTTCCGGGATACTATCCTCGGATTTGTTGCCGGGATCCAGATCGCCGCTAACCGCATGGTCAACACCGGGGATTGGATAGAAATGCCCAAGTTTGGCGCCGATGGTGACGTGTTGGAAGTCGGTCTTACCACGGTTAAAGTGCAGAACTTCGATAAAACTATATCCACTATCCCTACTTACGCCCTGATCACCGAATCGGTAAAAAACTGGCGGGGCATGGCTGAATCTAATGGCAGACGGATAAAACGCTCTCTGCATTTAGATATCCAGAGTATTCAGTTTTGTGATCAAGGCATGTTAGATGAGCTGAGTAATATCAGATTTATAAAAGAATATATTAATAAGAAAAAGCAAGAGCTTGCAGACTACAATCAAGTACAAAAAATTGATAATCAGGATTTACTCAACAGCCGACGTTTAACCAATATTGGCACCCTACGGGCCTACCTTGAGGCCTATCTTCGACACCACCCGAAGATTAATCGGGACATGACCCTAATGGTTAGACAACGTCCCTCAACAGAATTAGGCGTGGCTTTGGAAATATACTGCTTTAGTGCGGATAAAAACTGGGTTGCCTATGAAGGCATACAAGCCGATATTTTTGACCATGCTCTGGCCATGTTGCCGATATTTGGTTTGCGAGCCTACCAGCGAGTGAGTGACAGGCTTCAGGGGGAAGGCTAGGTTAATTAGCCTGAAGTCGGGTTAATTAACCGTTAGGGCGTAGACAAAAAGAAAGAATACCACCAGCCCGCTCATACCAAAGAAGCCATATTCCACGCGAGTTTGCATTACATTTTCTGAATTCGCTTGCGGTAAAAAGCCCATTATAATGCTTGAAAGACCCAACACAAATGCCACCAGTGCACAGCCAAAAAGTATCGCGTCAATCCAATTTTCCATAATTTATTCCTAATATCTGTTGTAGCCAGCTAATACTAATAGTGGCGATTATACTTTATTTGTAACTCTTCGCTGCAAAAAATATCGCCAATATACAATGTGGTTAATTTGCCTAAGTAATCGTTAAAATCACAAAATAATTCTCTTCATGGCCTTTCATTAAGATTATAAAATCACCTATCTATTTGTTTTTAAAGCTTTTTGTTTGTCTGGCCCCAGCTTTGCAATTAGCTAGTGTAAATATTCAATAAAATACACTTTTAAAGAAAACCTCTTTCTAGAAAAACTGGAGAACACTATGCGTAATCTTATTCTTGTTGGCGTTTTATTATGTGGCGCAAGCCAAGTCTCGGCCAATCAATGCAATGTTGAAATTGATGGTAATCTGCAATTAGAAAACGCTGTACTAAGCATTAAGACCAGCGATAGCAGCAACATTGTAATTGATCAAAGCAAACAACTCTTTGTCGACGGTGAGCAAATTTTGCTAACTGAGCAACAACAACAGTGGGTAAACAGCTATTATGACGGCATTCATGCCGCAGTACCTGAAGCCGCTGGCATTGCTAAAGATGCGATTGCATTGGCAAGTGATGCAGTCAACCAGGCCTTCGGCCAGTTATTGGGTGAAGACAATGATGCTTTCACAGAGCTATCCGGTAAAATCGATGCTATCGGTGAAGACATCCAATATAACTTCTATGCACAAGACAGCTCCATTCGAATTCACTCTGAGCAATTTGAAAATGGTGAGGTATTTGGCAACCAGTGGGAGCATAAATTCCAACAGGCCATCGAAGAATTAGTCACCGAGTCTATTGGCCGCTTGATGGTTGCGGTAGGCACAGAACTGATTTTTAGTGGCGGAAACATGGACGAACTTGGACAGCGGATGGATAAATTTGGCCGAGATATTGAAGAAAAAGTCGAATATCAAAGTGCGGCAATAGAAGCCAAAGCCGACGCTTTCTGCGCGACACTAGCCAATATTGATTACGCCGAAAACAAACTACAGCAAAACATAGCTGAGCTGGCGGGTCTGGACGTATTGCAAGTCAAAGACTACGAATATTCAATGTGATACCGTAGGCTCAGAAAAAAAATACTGAGCCACTCACATGCAAATAGGCATATGCGGCTGTGGTTGGCTAGGCCAACCACTCGCCCAACACCTCAAACACAGTGGCCACAATATTGTCGCCACTCGTCGTTCACCAGAAGACCTGCAAGCCTTAACTGAACTCGGCTATACGAGCATTGCTTATAGCCTTGGGCAGTTATTAAGCAGCGACTCTTTGCTGCCGCTTTTTTCAAGCGAACTATTGATATTAAATATTCCTCCGGGTCACAAATCCATGGACCCAAAGTCTTTTGTCAAGCAGATGAAAGGGCTGATTGCTCACGCTAACTCCAGCGGCATCAAACACCTTATATTCATCAGTACGACCTCAGTTTATGGCGAGCAAACGGCTCCTGTGACAGAGCAAACATTGGTCAACCCAAATACCGATTCAGGCTATGCTCACATTCTTATTGAAGAAAGCGTTTTTGAATATTATGAAAAACGCGGGACCGTGATCCGCTTAGCCGGTTTAGTCGGTAGCGAGCGACATCCTGCTAAGTTTCTGGCTGGCCGTACGGGCCTAAAAAACGGCGAACAAGTCGTCAACCTTATCCATCAGCAAGATGTGATCAGGGCGATTACACAGACTATTGAAAAGAGCACTTGGGGAGAGACCCTGCATCTGGCAGCGATTGAGCATCCCAGCAGAGAGGAATACTACCGCTGGGCGGCGGCAAAGTTAGCGCTGCCAGCGCCACAGTTTTTGCCCTCAGAAAACCCATCGACAGGCAAACTTATTGATGCCAGCTGGTCCTTACAAAAACTGGGCCTGCAACTGCAGTATGCCAGTCCCTTTGATATGTTGGGCTAGTCGGTCGCCAACTTACCAAGTAGACGACTGGTACATCCGATAATCTAACGATTTATCTCGGCGCACAGGGTGTCTATGTAAAGGCTTAGTGGTAGCTGTTTTGTTGCTAAGTCCAACACTGTTGAACGGCAGCTATCATATTAACTATCGGACAAGAGCGGACGAAAGTTTACTCTAGCTCTTTATTTCTGATTTAACTGGACTTGCTTAATTTTACACTGACCCTTTTATTCCTTTTATTCAGCTCTGAAGAGAGCTGTTTGTTTATGATGATGACAGTATGTTTAATCAACCAGTTGCTCGATTGAATGGTGAGTAGGTGTGCTCAAAACGTTTAAAGTAAAAAAACAGATCACCAGCGAATACTTTGCCGTATCCGTCTTGCGACATGGCAATAAGGTTTTGCTCCTACCTTAATCTAAGCCCAGGGCCCGGGTCATATTCTCGTTCTTGTCCCGATGCACAATGATATTGTCTTCAATGCGGACCCCGCCAAAGGGTCTAAAACCGTCGACCACATCCCAATTAATATATTGCGACTGAACACTCGATTTCAGTTCGGCTAATAAACTATCAATAAAGTATAAACCTGGTTCAATGGTAAATACTTGCCTGGCTTCAATCATCCGTGTGGTGCGTAAAAATGGGTGGGCTTGAGGTGGTGGGTTGGGCGTGCCTCTATTGTCGGCGACATGTCCCGCTACGTCGTGCACTTGTAGACCCAAAAAGTGACCAATGCCATGGGGGAAGAAAGTATTCACAATGCCCTCTGCCAAAATATCCTCAGGTGTTAGATTAACCATCCCAAACTGGGATAATAATCCGGCTATATGTTGATGGGCGGCAATGTGCACATCGGCATAAGGCACACCAGGTTTGAGCTGCTCAGCCAGACTAAGCGTGACCTTGTGCATGGCCTCGATCAGTTCACTAAAGGCATTTTGCTGGTGGCAGTAGGTGCGGGTGATATCCGCAGCATAGCCATGAAAACTTGCCCCGGCGTCAATTAAAAATGAACGGGATTCCTTTGGCGTTTCTGTTTCAAGAAAAGTGTAATGCAAAATGGCCCCATTCTCGTTTAGGGCGATAATGTTGTTGTAGGGCACTTGGTTTTCGCCCTGGCGCACCGCAGATAAATAAGCCAGATTGATATCAAATTCACTGAGTCTCTGTCGAAATGCGCGCTCTGCCGCCCTATGTCCGTTAACTGCTAAGCGGTTAGCCTCACGCATGCAGTCCATCTCATAATCGGTTTTATAGGCACGCTGATAATGCAGGTAGTGCATCACTCGGTCTGGATTGACCAACGCAAAGCCCAAGGCTTTCGCCACTTCAATATATTCACCAATATAGGCATATTTGCTCTTATCGAAGGGGAGATGCTTTTCCACTGCGTCGGCTTGCGTTAGCAGCACGATATCAAAATGCTTGGCCCAGAAATCCTCTGGCTCGGGGGGGACTTTATGCCAAAAGTCTTTGGGTCGATAAAAAACTAACTTAGGTTTGTCACTGCCGTTGACTATCAACCAACAATTGGGGTTGTCGATTATTGGCAGCCAGGCTTTAAACTGAGGGTTAACCTTAAAGGGATAATTATTGTCATCCAGAAACAAGCGCTTACCCTGACCTGAATGAATAATCAATCCGTCTATGCCTTCGCGTTGAATGGCTTCTTGGGTGCGCTTTTGCAATTCTTCGATGTGTTTCGGGTAGTGTTCAGCCATCTGTTGCATGCATAATATTCCAATAAAGTATTAGCAACACAATATCACAGGGCGCATTTATAGTGCTAGCCGCTAAAACTTAATTAGTCATAGTATTAGCGGATATCTGCATAGTAGTAAGGTCGGCAAATAGGGTGCTTTGCTGTCCTAAACGTTGGCTGTAAATTTGCTTGTAAGCCATAACCGCCTTAACGTAGTTGCGGGTTTCTTTGTAGGGGATGGTCTCTAACCAAATATCCATTGGCACACTGCCTTCTTCCGGCAGCCATTGTTTTACTCTGCGCCAGCCGGCGTTATAAGAGGCAGTAACCAATACTTGATTATCATCCATTTTGTCCATCAGGTAGCGCATATATTGGGTGCCAAGTTCGACGTTTTTGGTCGGGTCAAACAAGCTGCTACCACGCACTTTCTTCTTGGCTAAATAGCGCGCCGTTCCGGGCATAATTTGCATTAGCCCACGGGCACCGACTCCGGAATTAGCATCCGCCATAAAGGAGCTTTCGCGGCGGACAATGGCGAATGCCCAGGCGGGATCAATTTTATGTTTTTCTGCGTTGCTCAGCAATTGCTCTTGATAGGCCATGGGGAAGCGCCTGCTCACATCATCCAGATAGCCGACTCGGGCAAAAGTAAAGATGGCCTGATCATGCCAGCCCCAGCTATCGGCAATGACCGCCGACATTAAACTCTGTTGCTCATTTAATTGGGTTTGTAGATAGTTCCATTCTCGTCTGGCACTGGTATTACGTTTTAACTTGAGTAACTCATAGGCTCGCTGAGCGGCCGGAATGGCACTCACACTTAGCATATCCTGTGCAGCAAAGCTTAATGGATTGTCTCTTAGGCTTGGGGCCTTGGCCAGTTTGCCACTGGCCATAAAACCGTAATAATGACGCTGTTCGGCTAGCTTGCCAAAGGTAAGGTTGGCTAATTCCGGGGCGTTGACTGCTTCATACGCTCGGGCTTGCCAGTACTGATAGGTATTGTTTTTGGATATTTCCTCTGGTGCAAAATCGATAAGATCCAGAACCCGTTGCCAGTCCTGCTGGCGTAAAACCTGAGCTAAATGCCAGCGAAACAGCTCTTTGTCGCTTGATAGCTTAGTTGCTCGCTCCAGCCATAATTCGGCTTGCTCGTGATTGATAATCGCCAGGGCGACGGCAAACTTACTGGCAATTTGTTGCGCTTGCTGTGGACTAAAAGAGAAACGTTTATTCAGACTGTGCCAACTTTTTAAGGCTAGATCACGATCGTTCCAAACCAGGCGTTGCAAACCATAGCTCAGTATCTGCATTTCCTTGTCGGCAATGATCCCCGGAAAATTTGAAACGCGGCTTACATAGCTCGGTGAACGTCTCACTTTCAGCCACAAATCGGCCAGGTATCGTTGCTCCTGCGGTAGCAAGGTTTTCAGATAGGGGATCAGGGTATGTGTGCCACCGTCAGCAGCTAAGGTTAATCTTTGCCAAACCAGTGCATCGGTGCGCAGACCTAGCTTCTGCCACTGGGAAAAAACCCCGTTACATTCCTTTGGTTGAGATTTTCCCACTACCCAAAACTGTTCGATTTTGTCCAACGCCTGCTGGTGAGTATCTTTTCGCTCCAGCATAAATTGCAAATTTTGACAGGCCAGGCTTGAGTCTCCTACATCCCGATAAAAATGCAAAAATAACGCGTCTTGTTTATTTTTAGCCAAATACTTCAGCCATTTTTTGCGCAGAGGCTTATCTAGTGGGCTGTTTTCGTATTGATTAAGAAAATGTTCGATTCGTTTTTTATTCGCTAAAAAAGTGAAATTAACTAGAGTCTTTAACTCAATATAGGGCTTTAGGGGGTAACCCTCTAGTTGTTCCAGTAATTTTTTATAACGACGACTTTGCGGTTTATGGGC
>JAWUXW010000024.1:0-12419 GCA_034111125.1 Paraglaciecola sp. | reverse complement strand
ATTCTACCCTTAGACAGTATATTACCCGATGAACCTCTACTGATGATGGGAGCCGGACCGGTGCCTATTCCTGCCAAAGTCGCTGCGGCCAATGGCATCGTGATCAATCATCTGGGCGATACCATGGCGCAGATTATCGAGCAGGTAAAGGTGATGTCCCGCTACGTATTTCAAACCCAGAGCGCTCGTATTTTGGGGGTGGCCGGTCCGGGCTCGGCGGCAATGGAAATGGCGGTTGTTAACTTGGTTGTGCCGGGCAGCAAGGTACTGAGTGTCTGCAATGGTTTTTTCAGTAAACGTTTAGCAGAAATGGCCGAGCGGGTAGAAGCAGATGTGGTCAAACTGATTATCGAGGATGACTTCGGTGCAAGTCCTGCTTTAGTTGAGCAATACATTGTTGAGCACAAACCCCAGGTGTTAACCATTGTGCAAGGCGAAACCTCAAATACCGTGGTGAACAATCAACTGGCCGAAATTGCCGCTATAGCCAGACAGCACGATTGTTTAGTGGTTGTTGATGCGGTTTGTACCCTGAGTACGATGCCCTTTGAGATGGACGAATGGGGGATTGACGCGGTAATAACCGGCGGTCAAAAAGGCTTATCGTGTATCCCCGGTATTTCGCTGGTGGGTTTTTCCACTAAGGCCTGGCAACATATTGAGTCGCGGGGCGACCAGCTTCGCCATTGGTGCCTGGACGCTAAACTCGCGGATCAATTTTGGTATAAAAAAGCCTACCATTACACCGCTCCTGTTTCTGGGATCTTAGCCATTCATGAGGCACTGCGTTTGGTGTGCAGTGAAACCTTACCCAGCAGATTTGAACGTCATCTTCGATGCTCACAAGCCTTGCAGGCGGGAATTGAGGCGATGGGTCTGGAGCTTTATGTCAATCCTCAAGCCAGGTTGAATTCAGTGGTCGGGATAAAAGTACCTGATGGTGTTGATGGCAAAGCACTATTGCACACCATGTCTAAACGCTACAAGGTAGAAATTTCTGGCTCGTTTGGTCCCAACATTGTACGTATTGGGCAAATGGGTGAGCAGTGCAGGGTGCATAATGTATTTCGAACCCTACACGCCTTTGGTGCCAGCTTTAATTCATTGGGTCAAAAACTGGATTTGCCCGCCGGGATGGCAGCCCTGGAGAGTATCTTGGATCAATATGAGTTTGCAGAGTAAACATAAGGCTCTTAATACAGTGACGGTTCGCCTTCCGGCCGCGTTTTAAAACGACGGTGGACCCACATATATTGATCCGGTTGTTGTCTGATAGCATGTTCCAGCATCTGGTTAATGATGGTGGCGTCCTGCACGTCATCGCCAGTAGGAAAGGCCGGATCAGGGCGGCTAAACGTGATGGTATATTGCTGAGTTGTTAGGTCTCGTTTATGGGCCACAAATACAGGCGTGGCTTTGCCCATTTTCATTAACTTGGCAGTGGCAGTAACGGTGGCAGCGGGCACACCAAAAAAGGGTGCAAACACCGAATGTTGAGCACCATGATCTTGATCCGGTGAGTACCAGACCACTCGGCCTTCTCGTAATTTACGCACAATGGTGCGCATGTCAGAACGCTCCAGTACATTCTTAAACACCCGCTTTCTGCCTTTGGTGATGATGTATTCGAATACCGGATCGTTATTTTTACGGTAGATCACATCCATATCTGCCACCAGATTTACCATCAGTCCCGCCAGATCCAGATGGGTATAATGGCCACCAATGAGCAGTATGCCTTGATTATTGCTGCTTGCGTCCTTTAATAATTCTAAGCCTTCTACCTTAAAACGTTTTTTTAGCGATTCGGGATTTGCCCACCACGCCCAGGCGATTTCAAAAAAACCAATGCCGTTGGCAACAAAGATATCTTTGACCAGTTGCGCCTGCTCAGCAGCTGATTTTTCCGGAAAACATAAGGCGATATTGGTTGTGGTGATATGGCGACGGCGTTTTAAAAACCGATAGACGAGCTTTCCGAATACGGAGCCTGAGATGATTTTTAACTTGAAAGGCAATAGGGCAATGAGCCTGAGCAAAAATATCGCCAACCAGCTTGGCCAGTGTCTGGGGTGTAAAAGTGAGAATGACATAATGTAGGGACCCATCCGAAAAATTGTAAATAACAGCACAGTAATATTAAGGACTATATCAAAGATGCGTATTTATATGCAGGTCGAAAATTAATATTTCTCTCGCTTGTGCAATATTCTTGGGGGCAGCTCTTAGTTTTGCACAATGTCCTTGTTGATTTTGATTATCGATTTCAGAAAGGGAATATTGCTATTTCCAAGCCCCTTAATTATACCAATTACTTGTGGTGATTGGTAGAAGAAGACCCTTTACATTGCATGCACTGCCGCCGAGTCAGGCAAATAGTGTCATTAAAGCTATGGTGAAAATGCTGAATCAATAAAAAATAATCGGCAAACATTCCGACCAATATAGCTAAAACTACAATGGTCTGAATGTAAGTCAGCAACGGCACATAGTAAATGTCCTTAAGATCTTTAGTTGATAGTTTTAGTTAAACGAAATAGCTGTTATGTTCGTTTTTATAAGAGATGTAAAGACTAGGATGTAAATTGGTTTATTTTTACCTTCAACACGAATATTGGTTTGCTGCTACCCAGCTTTTTTTAGCCATGCTGGGCATGGGTGCAACGTTGGCCCCAAAAGATTTCCATGAAGTTGTTGCAGAGCCCAAAGCCGTTTCAGTAGGTATTAGCACGCAATTGTTAGCGGTTCCCCTAGTCGCTTTTTTATTCATTTATTTTGGCAGTTTTACCGCATCGTTAACCATAGGTATTGCATTAATTGCTGCCATTCCAGGTGGAACAGTCAGTAATGTATTTGCCCATTTAGCCAAGGGCAATACTCCTTTATCCATATCCATTACTGCAATTACCACCATTGCATGTTTAGTAACCACGCCCTTTATTCTTAGTTTTTTAGTTGCTGAATACCTACCTGAAAACTTTTCTATGCCGGCGGGAAAAATTGCCATCGAAATTGGCGCTTGTTTACTGCTTCCCTTGCTGCTGGGCATGTGCGTTTTTCGATTTATGCATAAGATTGCTGAGCCTTTTGCCAATTGGTGTGTGCGGATTTCATTGTTTGTTATTTTGCTGATTGTGCTGGGTTCAATAGACGCTGGGAGGTTGGATTTAGCCGAGTTTGGGACGCAGAATATATTAATTCTAGTATGCTTTTTTTTAGCGCTAGCGGCAGTTGGGCACCTGGTGCCAAGGATGTTATCCCTCAATCATGCTGACCGCGTGGCCATCGAAATGGAAGTCGTCGTGCGTAACGTAAACTTGGGTCTATTGCTTAATGCCTCTTTATTTCCTGCAACGTCAAAAGAGTTTGCCGCGACAGGAAATATCGTATTATTGGCTTTGTTATTATTTGGTTCAATGCAACTTATTTTAGGTATCGCCTTAGTAACAATCAATCGCAGAAAAGCGAGTTTGTCAGTACTGTAAACTGAATATGCTTATGAGATTGCTTGTTATTTAAATTGGCTAGCATTACTGGGGCATTGCCCTGATATACAAATAATGGGGGTAATAGTTTCTTTACTAATTATCCACCGTAGTTTTCTATGTATTCTTCATTCAATTTGTAGTGAGTCATTAGAGCATAGCCACTTACCACTGAGCGGCGCACTCGTTGGTGAGGCTATGGCTTGTTTGTGCCAAAAACGGTCATAGCTGACTTATAATAGTAAGCTCGGCTATCGGCGTGAAGCAGACCTAACTGAGTCGTCTATATGTAGGGCTAAAATGAGTGAACAACATAATTTGATATTTTCTGTCTACTTAATATCAGGCGAAAGGCGCTGTAAAAACGTTTGAAGTTCGTAATAAGAAAATTTTTCAATGTTACCTTTTGCAAGGTTTCTAGCTTGTGCGGGAGTTACGCCCAATGCCTGAACAATTGTTTTAATCGGTGCATTTTTCAAATCCAATATTCTGTGAATTTTGATCATTAGATCTGAACATTTTTTATCAAGCAGGCTTTGTTCAGGTGATTCTGACGCCGCATCGCAAATATTGTCGTAGTTCAAGGTCATGGGTAATGTTTGTAAATTAAGTTAGTGACGATAACATTCGATTTTATAACAAACCCAACACTATTTCACTCTTGATCTGCAGGGCATGATCTTCGGGGTCGGATCTACGGGGGCAGAGCCGATGAAATATCTGCTTTGGATCTGAAATAGTAAATTCTGATAGAAGCCTCGAATAATCGTAATGGCCCAAAGCGCCGATTGCTTAAATACCCCTGATCGTCCGCTATCTCAGTTTTTGATACGATCAGCAGGCTTTAATCGTATGACTTATGTGGACTCGAGGACTCATACAGTCAATTTCATCGACTGTCTGCAATCTGCTATATTGGGTCGTTCACTGAAAGAGCAACGAATGACAGGCACATAGCGGACATTTCAACGAACCTGACCCCGCAGGTATTCAGTTGCTTCCTGCGTTGCTGGCTTCTTGAATAATGTACAACAAAGATCAACATACAAACTAATATTTTTGGTTAAATATATCGTCAATATTAATTTTGATTTGTGCAGCATGTGATCGAAGGATTGAAGGTACATCACGGGTTTGCCTAATTAGAGAGACAATAATAATCTGCTTATCTCCACGCGGAATATAAACTAAGTAATGTTCTCGAACTGCGTGGATGCAAAGGCCAGTATCTCCGTTCAGATCCTCTCTAGCCTGGTACTGTTTTTGTTTTTTAGCAAGTGTATTGGCCGCGTCATGCAAATCTTGAAAATAGCACTTCGTTGAATCATTACCTCAACGTTTACTTGACCATTTTTTAGCGTCGCGAAAATCCTGTTCTGCGGTTTGTGTAAGAATATAGTGCCGGACTTCCTTCATATAACTTAATCTTCTTTGAGAATATCAAGAATTGAATTATCACTTAAACGATCATGTCGAATATCATCCACCCCTGTCACGACATGCACGACAGTACCTTTGGCGTCCATGTCTTGTCTAACAAGAGAGCGAATATATTCGCTTGGTGTGGCGTACAAACTATCTTCGCCAGCTTGCTCATTCACAAATTCACGCATTGGCTTCGGTAGCGGGACATTCAGGCTACGGGACATAACTTCTTCCTAAATCAATAAGGTTTCTGTAACAAATAATGACAATATATGTCACATAAATCATAACTACGATAACTATTTTTGTCCAGTTTTGACCATAATGGTTAAATTTTTCTGTTGTTTTTGACAAAAATCAGCGGTAGTGCCGAATGAGCACTCTCTCAGTATTGCCGATCGTCAGCAGAGGTTAGCCGAAGGTTCGTTTCTCCCTCAATCACGCCCTTCGCTATAATAATTAGCCGTTTCTGTCCCATAATGCCGGAGATACACATACGACAGCCTGTTGATGCTAAGCCAGCCTCACAGGATATAAAACATTAACTCGGCTCAAATGTGACTCGGCACTTGCCAATAATGTTGGCAGCCTAGAAATGAATTAGCTCATCTTCGCTAGCAGGCTAAGAGGGGCAATTCGTGCGATGTATCGAAACAGCGCCCAGGGCCACTTGGGTACAAAGCTATTGGCGACTTCTTTTTCGATATCGTTGACGATGGCTTTGCAGCCCGTTTCCAAATCAACAATAAAGGGCACAGTTTTCACCTTCTCGTTTATTTCCGTGCGGATAAAACCAGGGTGAATAGTTGTGACTTTAATCGGTGTATTGAGTACATCGATGCGAATACCTTCAGTCATGGACGTTAAGGCGGCTTTGGTGGCAGCATAAACCGTTAGTGCTCGTCGTGCTCCACGAACCGCACTGACTGAGGAGATAGTGACTAAGTGACCGGAATTTTGCGCGCGGAAAATCTCCATGGCCGCTTCACATTGAGCCAAAGCCGATACAAAGTTGGTGACTGCTGTTTGTTTGTTGGCGTGAAAATAGCCGGTCCCGACCGACGCGCCTTTGCCCATGCCTGCGTTGACGATGACTCTGTCCAGGGTGCCCATATCTTCAGTGAAAGCCTTAAATACTGCAAAGACCTGCGCATGGTCGTTTACGTCCAATGAGCGAATAAATACCTGAATATCCGGATTAATGGCATGTAATTCTAGTTTAAGTGCTTCCAGGTTCTCCACACGCCGCGCGCACAGGGCCAGATTGCGTCCCATTTTGGCAAATTCTATTGCCATGCCTTTGCCAAGGCCTGAGCTTGCACCGGTGATTAAAATATTTTGTCGGGTCATATTGTTGTTCTTCTAATTTATAAGTTTCATTTATAGGAAATAAGGTTTTGGAACTCGCCCTCAAATGCGGTGTGCTCATTAAGAGAGGACAAAGTGAGCCCACGCCGGCTGCTCAATAATTTTGTCACACCGCAATTTACCAGGGTCCAATTCAGCTTCATTAAGTTTTTAGCTGGTACACCTAATACTTGTTGACTCAACAGGGCTATCGGGCCGCCAGAGCTAAATACGGCGATGCTTTTTACATCATCTGATTTTTTAATCAACCTTGTTAGGGCGGAATGAATTCTATCCTGATAAGCCGTCCAAGACTCAGCATAGTCCTGATCATTTTCACTGCCTACCCAGCGGGTAAAGGCCTTGCCAATGATCTTGTCCAAGGCTAAGTGAGGATTGTCTTGCTTTGATACATAGTGCCTGAGTCCTTGAGGACTGGCAAACTGAGGATCTAACTGGGCAAGAATATTTTGGTGATCGTATTCGTTCCATGCGTCATCGGCTACGGCTGCGGTGCCACTATGCTGCATCGCCTGTAAACAGTTGTCTGCGGTTTGTCTGTGTCTCAGCATGCCGCCGATGATCACCTTGTCAAAAGTAATCTGCCGTTTGGCCAAGGAATTGCCAAGATGGGTCGCTTGCAAGGTTCCTTGCTCAGACAAGCAGTCATAATCGTCCTGGCCAAAGGAGGCTTGTCCGTGCCTGATCAGATAAATAACCGCCATATTAACGTTTTCCTTTGATTGCGCGGCGACATTGCCACAATAGGTAGTGCACAAAAAACCAGATATTTTTAAAGGCTGGGTTATCGGTTTGTCTGTGGTGATAGCGATAATAGATTTGCTGGACAATAGCCGCTAAGCGAAACAGGCCATAGACCTCATAAAAGGTAAAGTTATCTACTTTAAAACCGGTTTTTTCAAGGTAGTAGGCGATCACTTTTTTTCGGGTCAGCCAGCCCGGCAAGTGAATGGGCTGGCGACGGGTCGACTTGGCAATTCGATCATCGTCCCCTTGCACCCAATAGGCCAGGCTATTGCCTAAATCCATTAGTGGGTCGCCCAAGGTTGCCAATTCCCAGTCGAGCACACCGAGTATTTTAGTTGGATCATCAATATCCAGGACTAAATTATCAAAACGGAAATCATTGTGGGTCAAACAAATATGCTCGTGGCTAGGCATATTGTCCGCCAACCAGCTCTTGAACACCGGGCTGGGTGCTGCGCATGCCCTGATCCAAGTTGGTGGGGAAAAAGGACGGACACACCACACTCACCTGAATATTGTCTTTGGCCAGTTCAATGTGCATGGTTTCGGAAAAACTGACTACCGCCGCCTTACTGGCATTGTAACTGCCCATAAAAGATATGGGTGTGATACCTGCCTGAGAGGCAATATTGATAATGCTCGCCTTCTTTTGTGCCTTCATCATCGGGGCAAAAGCCGGGGTCATGCGCACCATACCGAGTACATTAATATTCATGACCCATTGCCATTGATCTATGTCTTCAAACTCAAGGACGCCACCGGTGGCCACGCCGGCGTTATTGATCAGAATATCCAGCCCACTCCAACGCTCCTTTATCGTACTGGCGAGATTATCCACGTCTTGCTGCTGGGTAATATCACAGGTTAGGAAAAAAGCCGAGCCACCTACCTCAGCGATTTTTTTAAGCACCGTCTGGGCACCCTCGACATTAATATCGGCGATGCATACTTGTGCCGAGTTTGTCGCATAGTGCAGGGCTAATGCTTCGCCTAAGCCAGAGGCGCCGCCGGTGATCAAAACTCGTTCGGTAGTCATATTATATAACCTGAACTCGGGGAAATGAGTGTCGAATACAATTAATTAAATCCTTTAAATTCAAATAGTTAAATAAATATTTTGTGCATAAAAGTGTCAGAGGGGACTCAATATCGAAATGTTTGTGCTTATCGAGGCCGGCTTTCGTGTGTAATAGCGTGTTATTGCTAGAAAGCCAAACGAAGATAGACGCAAAATTAGCGGTATCGGGCATCGCATGCTGAGCGGCGCTGCTTATCCTTGGTTCAGGTTATTTATATTTTCTCAGTTCCAAACGGGCAACCATGCCTTTATGTACTTCATCCGGGCCATCGGCTAAACGCAAGGCGCGGGCGCCAGCAGCAAAACGGGCTAATGGGAAGTCTTCACACATGCCACCTCCACCATGGAGTTGCACGGCCATATCCACTACGTTTTGCAACATGGTAGGCACGGCTACTTTGATAGCGGATATTTCGGTCATGGCATTTTTAACCCCAACATTGTCAATTTTCCATGCAGCGTGCAGGGTCATTAAGCGGGCTTGGTCGATGGCTATTCGTGCATCAGCGATACGTTCTTTGTTGCCGCCGAGTTCGATTAAGGGTCTGCCAAAGGCGGTACGACTCAAGCTGCGTTTCATCGCCAGTGCTAATGACTTTTCTGCGGCGCCGATTGAACGCATGCAGTGATGTATGCGGCCCGGGCCTAAGCGACCTTGCGCAATGGCAAAGCCTTTACCCATGCCGAGCAATAAATTGTCCATGGGTACGCGTACATCGTTCAAGTGTATTTCACCGTGACCGGATGGTGCATCGTAGTCGCCATAGGCGCTGAGCATGCGCTTGATTTCAATCCCAGGGCTATCTAATGGCACTATGACCATGCTGTGTTGACTGTGTTTGTCATTTTCAGGATTCGATAAACCCATAAAAATGATAACTTTAGCGTTGGGGTGGCCGAGACCGGTACTCCACCATTTTTTACCATTTAGCACTAACTCGTTGCCATCTTGCTCAATAGTCGCCTGCATATTGGTGGCATCGGATGAAGCCACGTCAGGTTCGGTCATGCCAAATACCGAGCGGATCTCACCGGCGAGCAAAGGTTTTAACCATTTTGCTTGCTGTTGTTGATTACCAAAGTGATAAAGCACTTCCATATTGCCGGTATCGGGAGCACTACAGTTGAATATTTCAGAGGCAAACAATACCTTACCCATTTCCTCGGCTAGCGGGGCGTACTCCAGGGTAGTTAAGCCTTTGGCCAATTTAGCGTCAGGCAAAAATAAATTCCACAAACCGGCTTGCTGGGCTTTTTTCTTCAAGGGTTCAATGAGCGGGTGGCATTGCCATTTTGTCCAGTCATCGGTGGGATTGAGTTCGTGGGTCTCTTGATAGATTTTGTCTTCTACCGGGAAAATATACTCGTCCATAAAGGCTTTAACGCGGGTAATATAATCTTGAGTTTTTTCACTATGGTCAAAGTTCATGGCTCACTCCAGCGGTATGTATTTGATGATGGTGGATAGAGCATATACCCATTTTTAAATTGAATGAAATGAAAAATAATGACGGTATACTATGAATTAAATTCATAGTATCTGAGTGTAAAAGAGCACTAATAAATATGGCAGATTTTCAGGCGATCCAGAAACTCGACTTAAATTTACTCAAGGTATTTGAAAGCATTTACCAGGAGCAGAATATGTCCCGAACTGCTGAACTATTGCACATTACGCCCTCGGCCGTGAGTCATGCGCTGCGACGCCTTCGCGACTGCCTTGACGACCCCTTGTTTCAGCGCAACAGCAACCGAATGTTGCCTACTCCAGCCTGTCAGCGCATGGCTCCGTTAATCATTGATAATCTCAGTAGATTGCGGCAGATTTTGCAGCATTGGGGGGAGTTTCAGCCGGCTACCAGTCAACATCACTTTCGTATTGGTATGCACTATGCGCTGGAACCTTATATTTTACCCTTGCTAGCAAAACAATTACTTGAACATGCCCCAAACACTACATTCGCCAGCGTTAAAGTTGACCGGGAGCTTCTTACCCGGGAGCTGGGGGCAGGGCATATTGATATGGCCTTTGACGTCGCCCTACCTATTAAGCCGCCCGTATTGCATAAAAAGCTACTCAACGACGAATTTTGTGTCTTGCTCCGCAAGGGCCATCCTCTTGTTGGCAATTTAAACCAAGTAAGTTATTTTGCTGCCCTACATATCGGTGTCTCGAACAGGCCAAGTGGTGCCGCGGCAGAAGATTTATTATTTCAGCAGCAGGGCATGGCGAGGCGCATCAGTATTCGCTGTCAAAATTATGCGGCGGCAAAGGCAATAGTTGAAAAGTCTGACTATCTCTTAACCTTACCCAGGCAATTGGCTACCAAAATGCCAATGGAACTAGTGCAGATTAGTGCGGTGCCCTTCGAAGGCAGTAGTATCGAAACCCATTTGTATTGGCATAAAAATACCGAAACCGATGCGGCACTGGCCTGGTTGAGAGCTCAGCTTTACGCTTTGTTTGAGCTTACATAAAGAGAGTATTGAAAACAATTAGATAGCAATAACTGTTGGGTCTCGATATTTAGTATTGCTGTTATGCCTGCATGGCCTATGTGGACTTAAATCCCATTCGAGCGAAGATGGAAAAAACCCCAGAAACCTCTGCTCACACCAGCATCAAAAAAAGTACTGTGGCGGCAAAGAACAAACAGCGCCAGCCCAAGTCACTCCTGCCCTTTGTGGGTGGTCACAGGCAAAATATGCCTAAGGTGCATTGCTTATCATCTCAAAGACTACTGTGAGCTGGTAGACCTTACCGGCCGTTGTATTCGTGAAGACAAAACTGGGTATATTGAGAACAGCCAATGCCCGATTTTGCAGCGACTAGGTTTGACCGCCGAACAATGGCTCACTCTCACCACCGAGTTTGAAAAACACTTCTGTTATGCCGCAGGGGCAGAGTTGATGATAAACGCCTACAAAGCCCACACCCACCACAAACGAATGCGGGGGATGGGCAGGGGCCTTACTCAACCGGGCTTAAGCTACCCCGACAAGTAAATCTAAACCCGAGTATCAGATGATGCTCATATCCATATGCCTGTTCATTCATAAAACGTTGTTATTCCCACAATTTAACGAAAGAAAAGCGCAAGTAAGCAACAGAGCCTGGCTTGTAAGCAGAAATTGAGAGTTATTTTCATCCTATCGCATTCTATACCCCAGAGAGGGCATATTATGGATGATGGGATGGACGCTCCCTATTACGGCGTCAATGCGCCAGAATAGCAGTTTCGACAGACTATTTACATAGGGAACATCCAACATGAAGCTTAGAACAATTGGTATCGATTTAGCAAAGAATGTATTTCAGGTTTGCGGCGTGAATGAGCATATGAAGTCGCTGTTCTGTTTAATAAGCGTTTAAAGCGAAATCAGCTGCTTGACTTTATGCGCCAGCAAGCGCCTACGATGGTGGTGATGGAGGCATGTTATTCATCACATTACTGGGGGCGAGAAATGGCAAAGTTAAGCCATGATACCAAGCTTATCCCTGCTCAACATGTCACGCCTTTTGTGCGGGGCAACAAGAATGACCACAACGATACCTTTGCTATTACAGAGGCTAGTCAACGCCCGTATATCCGCTTTGTGCCGATTAAAACCGAGCACCAGCAAGAAATTAGTTGTTTGCACCGCATTCGTGAACGTTTAATCAAAAACAAGAGTGCGCTGAGCAATCAATCCAGAGGCTTATTAAGTGAGTTTGGGGTGGTGTTTCCTTGTGGTCACGCAGCATTCTTAAATGGCTTAACCAGTATCATTGATAACCCTCAATACAGCCACCGATTGCAGGATATGGTGATTGATATGTTGAGTGAATATAAAACCATGGTTAACCGCCTTAAAAGCATTGAGAAACAGTTAACCGCATTTGTCGAGGGCTGTGAAAGCGGTAGGATATTACTCAGTATTCCCGGCATAGGTATCATCAATGCCTCAGCGTTTTTGGCGGCCATCGATAAAGGCCAGGCGTTTAGTAATCCCAAAGAGCTTGCGGTGTGGTTAGGGTTAACACCTAAACTACATGCCTCAGGCGACATGAATAAAATGGGCGGTATTACCAAGCGCGGTGATCGCTACTTGCGTAAACAACGGGGACACGGTGCCCGGTCTGTCGTGAGTCGAGCCGCTAAAAACACGGATACTTTATCACTGTGGGCCACGAAGCTTCGCCTCACAAAACCGTTCAATAAAGTGGCGGTCGCCATGGCACACCGTCTTGCCCGGTTGATTTGGGTATTACTTACGCGTCAGGAACACTATCGCGCTATGCCTCCTTCTTTAGAGGTCAGTGCATAACATGAAAC
>JAWUXW010000023.1:0-16804 GCA_034111125.1 Paraglaciecola sp. | reverse complement strand
GCTAGTCTTGCTGGCGACCGTTTTAAAATAGGTCTGCTTTTGTATGATGGTACTGAAACGATGCCCTTAGGAGAGAACATCTGGGCAGCACCGATATCATCGTTGTGGGGTAGATAGTCCTTTATTTTGCGGACTTTATAGGCAGTTTTATGTTCCCATTGCGTTGTGGCGCAGCAAATGTTTCCCTTTATGAATATGGTCAATACAACTATCTAAAACGTTTCTTTGAGTAAATTCAGCATGTCGTCTACCGACAGTTTACTCACCACTTCGTTACCGGATAAGAGTTTGTCTGCCAGGTCTCGTTTGTGCTGATGAAGGGCGACAATCTTTTCTTCTATGGTATTTTGGGTAATGAGTCGATAAACCGTAACGGGCCGCAATTGCCCCATGCGGTGGGCGCGATCAGAGGCTTGTTCTTCCACGGCCGGGTTCCACCATGGGTCCATGTGTATTACGTAGTCGGCTGCGGTCAAGTTTAAGCCTGATCCGCCAGCTTTTAGGCTGATCAAAAATAGCTCACCCTCACCATTTTGAAAAGCGTTAACCCGTTTTTGTCGCTCTTTTTGGGGTGTTGAGCCATCTAAATATTGGTAACTAAACCCTTCGGCTTCAACATGCTGTTTTATCAATTGTAAGTGCCCAACAAACTGACTAAAAATAAGGGCTTTGTGATTGTTGAGTTTAAGCTCTACCAGTAATTCATTGAGGGCAGCTAGTTTGGCGCTGGGAATGTCGGTTTCCGCCATGACTAACTTAGGATGACAGCAAGCTTGGCGCAGTTTCACCAACTCAGCGAGCATCTTAATGCGCTGCTCGCCTGCATGAGCTTGTTGGTTGTTTTGGCTAATATTGTCTATTGCATTGAGTCTAAGGGCTTCGTAAAAGTCCCGCTCTTTTGCACTCATTTCTACCTGAATATTAATGTCGGTACGGGGTGGTAATTCAGTTAATACCTGGTTTTTCATACGACGCAAAATAAAGGGTTGGATCAAGGTTCTCAATTCTTGGCTGGCCTTGCGCGCCGCAAGCTTGTCTTCTTTTGCGTTTTCAATGGGCAGGGAGAATCGTTGGCCAAAACGTTTTATATTGCCCAGCAAACCCGGGTTAATAAAGCGGAATAAGCTCCATAATTCGGTTAAATCGTTTTCAATCGGTGTGCCTGTAGTGATCATTTTAAAGTCGCCTTTTAAGGCAATAGCGGCTTTAGTGCGTTTGGCTAATGGGTTTTTCAGCGCCTGGGCTTCGTCGGCAATGATGGTATACCAGTGTACTTCTTTGAGTATGTCACTTTCTCGTTGTAATAGTCCGTAGCTAATGATCACGCAGTCGAAGCCTGTTAATGCGTTTAGTAAAGCTTGACGTTGGATCGTATTGCTTGAGTCGGCAAATAATTTAATATTTAGCGTGGGGGCAAATTTTAGTGCTTCTTGTTGCCAGTTAAAACAAACCGATGTGGGGGCTATGACTAAGCTAGGACCCTGGCTCGCCCGAGATAGTAAAATAGCCAATGCTTGTAAGGTTTTACCCAAGCCCATATCGTCTGCTAAACAGGCGCCTGCGCCCCAATGTGCAAGACGGGATGCCCAGTCAAAGCCCACTACTTGGTAGTCTCGTAACTGGGCTTGAAAGGTCGAAGGAATTTGCGGTTCAATGGTATTGGCTTGACGCATTTTTTCGGTTTGCTGGTCCCAGGCATGAATGGTCTTCATGCGCATACCGCTTGTTGCTTGTTCTATTTGCAAGCTCGCCAGTGGGTGAAATTTACCGTTGTCGGTGACTTGATTCATCAGATCGAGTTTATGGCGTAGTTCGTCCGACAAGACGAGTATCTGATCAGCGCCAAGCTCAATAAACCGACCGTTGCTGGTTTTCACCAGCTCCAGTAGTTTTCGCAGCTCAATCACCTGCTCGTTGTTTACCTGCAAGTCACCGCTAATATCAAACCATTCACTTTTTTTACTAAAGGAGAGTTGCAGGTGCTGGCTGTCTAATTTCTCTGTTAAGCTGATTTTTTTGCCTTTTGGCCAGCGCAGCACTAAGTCAAATGTTGCTTCGGCAATAGCAATTTCCAACTGTTCCAGGGCGCCTATCGCAGTTTGCAAATCGTCTAATAGTAAGTTGTACCCTGACATCCCTAAAAAGGCAGCACAGCTTTGCTCAAGTTGCTCCATGAGTATTTCTTCGCCCACTAAGTCCCGCTGGGTCGCAATACGCTTACCATTTATATCGCTTGTTAAGTTGGCATTGCCAATCCCAGGCTTAAATGCGGGGCCTTGTTCGCCAAACGGCATAACCACGCAGGTAAATTCTAGGCCGTTTTTAATTGGCTGAATATTGATCACCAAATTGGGGTCGCATTGATGGGTTTCTAAGCCGGTATCAAGCTCTGATAGATCAGATTGGATATTCAAAAAAGGTGCAATAGCCGATATGCCATTTAAGGCTTTTTGTTTTGCACTAATGGGTATCAGTAAACCCTCTTCGCCAATTATTTTGGCTACTTTGACATGATCATGCAAAAACACGGTGAGTTGATATTGTCTATCTGATATCGCCTGCAAGGTATAAACGCTTTGCCCTTCGTAATCGTCGATGTCATCGGGCAAATCAGCAATACTTAAGCAGAGCTGGTCGCCTAGTTGACTAACTAATAGCTCAGGTTCGCGTTTGGTGAGTTCAATGGGCTGACTTAAGTCGTGTGCTTTGTATAAATTGTCGATGCCTACCGCTGCTTCAAGTGCCGGCAATCCTTGCAGGCTATATTCGGTTTTTGAGTAATATCCCCAACTTTGGTAAGCACTAATGGCACGGCAGATTGTTTTGTCGCTGTCGCTTAAATATGTGAAGGAGTCGCATTCGTCTTTCAAACGTTTTAGTGAGACTACCCGCCCTTTACTCCAGCCGGATTTATTCAATTTTTGTTCACGGGCCACCAAGCTGTGCTGATATTCTTCTACAAGTTCCCATATTAGGCGGATCGGTTTGATTGCTATATCTGTAGCGGGAGCGGAATTTGTCGCAGTCTTAGGGTTAAGCGCGATTAATCTATCCAGGGCTAGTTCCCATTGTGACTTAGTTTTTACCAGGCTGCTAAGGTCAACCAGTGCCACTTGCCTTATCGCTTCAGCTATTTCGTTGCTGTTGTTAAAACTCGCTGCCATTTGCTCACACAGTTGAGCAAATAAGGGGTAAGCGAGTTGACTAAATTTAGCTTGATATTGCAAGGCCAATTTAGCCAGCCCTGAGTCTCTACTTTGATTGCACCAAAGCTGCGCCAGTAAATAATGAAAATAACTGAGTTGATGGGCAAAACTATCCAGCTCTTCACTCACACAGCTGTACTTAATATTATCTTTATATTCGACGCCTGTTGATAAGCTAAAAATAGCGTCAATAACGCTTTGTCCGAGGAAGTAAAAATCGCTGTGAAGCTTACGGTCACTTTCTTCAAATTCCGCTTGTTGCAGGGCCGTTGAAAAGTAACTGACATCCTTTTGGTTTGCCTGAACCATTAATGCTAGTTTATAAAAATACCCCAAGACCTCATTTAAATACTGTTTTTTTCGTTTGCCAAATTTATTTTTAGCCACTAGAGCTTGCTCAAAATAGGCGATAGCTTTTGTGTTTTCGCCCCTTAAAAAGCAATACGCGCCGCGCAACTGCAATCCATAGCTGCTGGAGTCTTGTGTATCTTGTATGCGCTCAAAATCGTCGAAACGCAGTTGATACAAATATTGCTCGGCCAGTAAATGATAGCATTCGATATTATAGGAAGGGTCCATCCTATCGGGATGAGCCGTGCAAACTTGCTCTAATAATTGGATAGGGTAGTTACAGTTTTGCCCTTCTATTTGAAACGCTCTAATCAGACTCGCAAATGCCTGGTATTGCAGGGAGTTGGGCAAGAGTAAAAAGGTTGCTAAATTAAAAGGTAAGAACAGGATCTCAAGTAAAATGCTGTTTTGTTGGTGATCAATAATTTGTGGGTTTTTGTGAAATGCTAAAGCCTCTTCAACCTGTGGTATTTGATCAAAATAATACAAGTCTCGGATCAGTCTATGTTTGTCGACATGTTTTTGCTGCCAACTGTAGCTGTTCACTACAGGGACGACCTCTTCTGCCGCAATAATTATCGCAAGAAGCTTATTATGAGCTTGCTTGTTGGCCTCAGACTCATGTGCCGTGGGTAATTGCTCAATGTCATTGCTTAAGCGATTTGCCAGTAGCCGATTGAGTTGCAAACCCTCGTTGTTAGGGATTAACAGTGAGAGCTCAGTGAGTCGCTCTCTTTGCTGCACAGATAAGCGATATGCGTTTTTTACTGAGGGTAAAAAACCTGAATAAACCAATATGCCTATTATTTTTTCTAAGTTCTTAATGCTAATGGGTTTGTACACCACAGCTAAAACCATCAACACGCTTTGTTCATGTTGACTAAGCTGTAAAAAAGAGTGGTACAAAGCGTCGATTTGTTTATTGATCTGTGGCTGGATTAATGCAGCAATGCTCATAGTCGTGTGGTCTTAATTCGCTTTCATTTTTTGATGAGCCGAAACTAGCAAAAATACTGCAGCTAAACAATCATTTCGCAAAAGCCTTCGACTAATAAATTGTAGTGCTGATGGCAGGCTTAGCTCTGAAAAGAGCTCTGCTTGAATTCAAGATTGCGGTCAGCAACTATAGAACACATTGCGAGTAGACGTCCCTATGCTGGAATAATAACCCCAATATATGGTGGGGATTATAGAGCTTCTAATCACGGCACTATGTGTAAAATAATTCGAAGCTCTGATTCAACTAACATCATTAGTTACTACTCTGAAACCGGTGAAGTGTTATGCTTTTAAAACCCGTTTAGAATCCGTGATAGCTTACGAAGTCCTCATTATCGGCACGAACTGAACGTACGTCATTTGCTGCAAAGCTTTTATCTGGGTAGCCCATCGCAATACAAATCATAATAGCCTCGTTATCAGGTATTTGAGCATGTTTATGCACAACATCTGATTGCATAATTCCCTGGCCGTTAATGACGCAGCCCAAACCAAGATCCCAAGCGGCAAGGACAATGCCATAAGCCAAGGAGCCCAAACCAAACTGGGTTATACCAGCAGGCTCTAAGGACTTGTCATAGGTAAGAACAAGGGACACTGGCGCGTCAAACTGACGAAAACCTCTCATCATCCAATCCATGCGCTTTTCTTTGTCTTCTCTGGCTATGCCCATGACTTCAAACAATTGAATTGCTACGTCGATCTGACGTCTTCTGTGCACACCTTCATAATCTTCCTTATATGGAAAGTCACGAACATGGGGCTTACCTGCAAGGGTATTTTGGGTATTGTCGTCACGTATTTTATCTAACACTTCGCCAGTAACCGCATGCACTCGCCAAGTCTGAGTATTGTAAGAAGAAGGGGCCCATTTTGCGGTGTTTATTACGGCATCAACAAGCTGTTTAGAAACGGCTTTTTTTTTAAAACCCCGAACGCTTTTTCGGGATGCAGCGAAGTCTGCAAAATTCATAAAAACCCTAAGTATTTAGATAATATGGAACAAGATTAAGCACTATAACTTAAGGACGCAAGAGCGAGGAATTTTTCTGAGTTTTCATTTTGTTACATCTCGCATCTCGGTTTTGGCTTGGGCATGCAGGAGTTTACAGGAATGACGGTTTTACAATGTTGATAAGTCAAAAGCTAAGCGCATTCTATGCGAACTCCTTATTTAACGGCAGGGCCAACGGGAGCAAACTTTCGGCTTTTACGCCCCGGATGATGCGGCCAATTGAGTGACGAGTAGGAATGCCATTGGCAAACTCACGGTACTCCCTGAGCCATTCAAGTTGAGCAACGCCAAAGATATGTATGGCTTCCAGCCTTTAGCACCGGATAAAACGGCAGACAGGGCAAGAAAAATGATATCCAGCAAATCATAATGTTTGTTGATATCGGTACGGCTATCTTCGATGTTTTCACATAATTCTAAAAAAGACATAAAATGGGCTACAGGTAAGTGAATTTAGGCGATCTGATCTGTCATCCGGTATAAAGTCCCCTAGCTTTTATATCATTACGTGATCAATATCCTGCTTTTTATAACTTTAAGTGTGATCCGGCCCTGCCGGATTAGATAGTTCAGACTATATATCAATTGATTATAAAGGTCTGAGAATGCATAGTAGCGGGCTATCATTTAGTCTCTGACCGTATGAAAGTATGAGGAGCATTAAGATTTTCTGGGTAATGTCTTTATTTTTATATAATTAAATCAAGTGGATAGTGAAATAATTTGGCCATTACTTTTCAGTGGTGGTTGTATGTATAAGGGACGATTACAAAAAAGGATAATATTTATAACCTAGTTAATTTATGAGCAATAGATGATATTTAGATCAACTAGCAGCCTATTGGTTGTTCTTTTTTTTGCACCTTTACACCTCAACATGGCCCTGGCAGAAGTTACTTCGAGCACCGTAACAGGCTCAGTTCAATCGGGATCAGGTGTCGTACTTTCAGATGTCACTATCGAAATTACCCATATCCCTTCAGGCACCAGCAAAAAAATTATTACTAACCAGGCCGGAGAATATCGTTCCCGAGGTATGCGTGTGGGTGGTCCTTATGTGATTACTGTGTCATCTGCCAATTATAAAACCAAAGAATATAACAATGTTTTTCTACCGTTAGATGATACTTATAAATTACCAACTGTATTAGCGCTGCAATCAGCAATCGAAACCATAACCGTGCTGGGCGATCCCGCAAGCCATAGTCGTCATGGCTCGCTTAGGGTATTTTCTGCTCAGGATATTGAGAAGTCGGCTTTGGTTAGTCGAGATATAAAAGATCTCGTTCGCAGTAATCCTCTGGCTGTTGTTAATTCTATCGGCACCGAATTAAGTATCGCCGGCAGCAATCCTAAATTTAATTCATTTAACCTGGATGGGGTGGCAGTCAATGACACCTTTGGTTTGAACGCCAACGGCTATCCGGCTCGGCGCCCCCCCGTTTCAATTAATGCCATTAGCCAGGTTTCGATTAATTATGCACCGTTTGACCTGCGTGCCAGTAACTTTACCGGGGGCAGTATTAATGTTGTCACAAAATCCGGTAACAACAAATTTGCCGGGGATATTTTTTATGAGTGGACACCCACCAACGGCCAGGCCATAGATGACAAATTAAATCTCTCAGAAGCGGGACAGCCTACCAAGTATGACTTCAACAATGACGAGGTGACCTTTGGTGGCACATTGGGTGGGGCCATTATTGAAGATAAGTTATTTTATTTTGTCTCTTATGAGGAATGGTCTGATGAAATTATTTTTAATTACAACCTAGACAGCCTTGACGGACATAATGTCACAATCAACGAAACTCAACAGGTATTGACGGCTTTAAGCGAAGTTTATGGCTTAAGCGATTCTATCGGTAATGTACCGCCATCGGATAGCGATAAAAAAATATTATTAAAGATAGACTGGAACATTAATAAGCTACATCGTGCGGATTTGACCTATAACAATCAAAAAAATAGCGCTGCGCTTAATTATACTAATTCAATTAGTCGCATTAATTTCGCGTCGAATCAATATTCACAAGACTCTGAAACTAGCTTTTTAACCACTCATATATTTTCCGACTGGAATGACGATTTTTCATCGGAGTTTAGCCTCGCTTATAAAGATCATGAGCAGGCGGCGAATACCACATCTAATTGGGGGGAAATTAATATTAATACCGCCAGTGGCAATATCATTGCGGGTCAGGATAAAAATCGTCAGGGAAATGTAAAATCCAACCAAAGCACGAATATCGCCTTTCACGGTTTATACCTTTGGCAGGATATTGATTATAAGTTTGGTGTTGAAATAGAAAACATAAAAAACTCAGATCTGTACGCGAGAAGCTCGGCTGGCCGGTGGTTTTTTAACTCTATACAGGATTTTGAAAATAAAACGCCGCGAACCCTTATCTATTCAAATGCCTATACCAATGATCGGCGAGATCTAACCGCGATCATAGAGTCAACTAACTATGCTTTTTATGCTGAAGCAAGTGGCGAGTTATTTGAGGATTTCACCGTCAGTGGCGGACTTAGGTATGAGTCATTATCGGTAGACAGTGCGCCAAAGTATAATGCCAGATACTTCGCGACCTATGGCATTAGCAATACTGAGAATGTCGATGGTATTGATATTCTGCTTCCACGGGTAAGTTTTAATTGGAGATTTTCTGAGCCGCTCACCTTGCGCGGTGGTTTGGGACGCTTTACTGGTGGTACACCTTTGGTATGGTTTTCTAATGCTTACACTAACGATGGTATAACAAACGTCAGCCCTACATCGGCAGCGGTTGCCGCCACAATAGCTGATCCCGCGAGCGTAAGCTTCGATACTGTGCCCGCGACTTTGCAAGACTCCTTGGTCCAGGGTGATGGCTCAACCAATACCATCGCCAGCAATTTCACCATGCCTTCTGACTGGCGTTTCCAGTTTGCAGCTGACCTGAGTTTTGATATCCCCGGTGTAGGTGATGATTTTATTTGGTCAAGCGAATTGCTCTACGTTGAGCGTCAAGATGGGGCGTTTTGGACTGATCAATCACGATTCAAAAGCGCAGAAACCGTCGAAGGTCGGACTATTTGGGACAATATATATGATGATGAGCGTCGCTGGGATATCCAGTTAGGCAACAGTAAGGACAGTGGCCAAAGCACTATTATCAGCACCGCACTGAATAAGCGCTGGGATAGTGGCCTGGCCCTAAATGGGTCTTACACTCATCAGAATATTACAGAAGTTAATCCCGGAAATACTTCCACTGCCGAAGCGGGCTTTTTTGATGAGCTCACCATCAATCGAAATACTCCACTAAAAGGTCGTGGCTTTTATGAGATTGAACACCGATTTGTGCTTAATCTTGCTTATGAGCATGAATTTATTCAAGGGTATAATACTGCGTTTAGTTTATTCTGGGAGCGTCGCTCTGGACGTCCATTTTCGTGGACACTGGGCCGTGAAGCGAGAAGTGATTTTGGTGATCAACGTTCTAACACTAAGGTATATCTGCCGTATTTGCCTGAGAATGCCAGTGATCCAACTTTCGATTTTAGCGGCCTGACTTACCAGCAAATTATGACCATCGCCAAAGACGCGGGCATCGATCAATATGCCGGAGACTATGTTGCTAAGTATTCAGCTAACCAACCCTGGTTAACTACCATGGATTTAGCGATTACTCAGGAGCTACCGGGATTCACTAGTGGGCATAAAGGTCGGTTGTATTTTATCATCGACAATTTTGCTAACCTTCTGAACGATGATTGGGGTAAGTCTTATGTTATTTCGTCCAGACAACAAGTGTTGTTTGATGTGGGTATCAATGCACAAGGACAGTATGTGCTTGCAGAGGCCAGCGGTGGCACAAATACCAATAACTATAACCAGTTTAGGCTTGAGCAATCGACCTGGAGCTTGAAGGTTGGGATCAAGTATCAGTTTTAAGCCAAGCTAAATTAAACTTAAATGTTATGTCGCCAACCGCTAATACTGCTTTTTTAGTCGGCGCGATGTCAGAAATTATCGCTACATGAGCGGTGTTGTAGGATAGGATTACTTTTGCCAATTTGTTTAACTAAGTTCTGTTGTTGCTTACTCTTCATATTTACTTTAAATATGCCCGGTGTATCCGCGTGCGAATATGAATTTGAGCTTCTCAATGAGAACGATGGCTTTGCCTCGTCGATTATTTTTTCGATCGTTCAAGACAGCAGTGGTTTTCTTTGGTTTGGCACCGGGTATAACGGAGTTATGCGCTATGACGGTAAAAACGTGGTCAGATACCAACAAGATCCCACAACCTCCAATTCTCTAGCCAACAATAATGCGGGCAATTTAACTTTCGATAAAGATAATAATCTTTGGATAGGAAGTTGGGGAGGGGGAGTCCTAAAGTACAACCAACAAACGCAGGAATTTTCACAATATAAATATGTCAAAGAACGCAGCAACACGATTAGTTCAAATAAAGTTCAAAATATATTTGAGGATCAACAAGGGGTTATTTGGCTAGGTACCGGTGGATATGGACTCAATAGGTTTAATCCAGAATCACAGGACTTCAGCCAATTTCCGATTAATCGTGTGGGAAGAAAAAACCTGTCCGACGTTCGTGTCTGGGACATACAACAAACCAGTGCAGATTACCTCTGGATTGGCACAAATTTTGGACTGAATCTATTTGATAAGGTATCAAACACCTCTAGTTATTTTATTCCCGTACCCGATCGTCCGACTTCCAAACACAATAGAGTAAGACGCATCATTGCGGGTGAAGACAATACCCTGTTTTTAGGGACACAGGATGGGGTGTTGTTGTTTGAGCAAAAAACACAAACATTTACCACTCTAGACGTGGCCGACAATCTTAGTATTGGGGCAGTATATTCAATGATTAAAACAGATTTTAATCATTATTGGCTGAGCAGTGACAGGGGGGTGTTTTCGTTTTCGGTGGATGATTTGACCTTAAATAAAGTTGAGCTGGACTTTGATGATAGTTGCAGCCAAAGCCTGTTTCAAGATAGACAAGGTATTATTTGGTTAAGCTGCGAAGGGGTAGGAGTCTATAAAATAATCAAGAAAAACATCTTTAAAACTTTTGAAAAGCAAAGCGTAAAAGGGGCCTACGCCTTATTGGAGGCAAATGATGGCAGTATTTTAATTGGCACGGCGCAAAATGGCATTCACAGATGGATACCTGCCACCAAGCAACTAACCAGACTCGATCTGGCAGCAGAAAATACCATCCAGCCAGAAATTAGGTACATCACGCAAACGTCCAAGGGAGATATCTGGTATGCCAATGGCCAAAGTTTATTTACCCTAGACAAGACTGGTGTTAAACGGCAGATTTACCCGACAACTGAAAAACGAGAATTGTTTCGCCACATTTTTGATATAGCCAAGGATGAGCAGGATGATATTTGGCTGGCCACCGATAATGGCGTATATATCGTCCGGGATGTGGATGGCAATTTTGAACATATCCCAGTGGATAAACAAACTCCTCAGTCACTTTTCAAAATTAATGCATTGAGTTTATATCTGGATCCCAGTAAGCGGATGTGGATTGGTACTAATGAGGGCTTAATGCTCTGGAACGAAAAAACAACCAAATTGCAGGCTTTCAGATTTCCCGATAATCATGATGAAGGTCTTGAGGAACTTAATTACACCTACTCCATTTATCAAGACAGTCAGCAGCGCTTTTGGGTGAGCACCAAAACCGGCCTGCATTTATTCAATGAAGAAACAGCAGAATATACTATTTATAACAAGTATTTCGCTCAAAGTAACAATCAAGGGATTCGTTTTATAAATGAAGATCAACAGGGTAATTTATGGTTAGTGACACCGGTTGGAGTAAGTAAACTAAATCCCAATAACGGTGAGATTCAACATTTTGACAAGCAGGATGGACTTCCTGATTCGCGGTATTTTTACAACCCAACTGCCAGCATTGCAGATGGTTCCCTATACCTATCCACTAGAGAGGGCATATATTATTTTCATCCTAGTTCAGTCACGGATCATGTCTTAGATGAGAAAATTCGCCTGACAAATTTTGAGGTTTTGGGCTCAGCGCAAAGCTACAACATAGCCGCGATGGAAAACTCCGGGGTTACGCTTAGTCACAAAAAAAGTAATGTGAAATTTGAATTTGCCACACTGGATTTGTTAAATGCACGACAAATTCAATACAGTTATAAACTTGATGGCTTTGACACTGACTGGATAGAAAATGGTAACTACAGTACCGCGACTTACACTAATTTAGCGGGTGGCGATTATACGTTCAGAGTACGTGCGGCTATTAAAAATAACCTCTGGTACCAGAATAAATTAGCCGTCAATCTTCACATCAAAACAATATTGTGGAAGCAGTGGTGGATGCTGATTTTTTACGGCTGCTTAGTGCTTTTGGGGATTTATTATTATCTTCAGCGACAAAAACGCTCGGTGATTAAACTCGAAAGACAAGTTGCCGAAAAAACCGCATCGATTGCGCTAGAATCGAGTAAATTGGCTTCGGCCAATAAAATAAAGACTCAGTTTTTAGCCAATATGAGTCATGAAATTAGAACACCGCTGACCACGGTAATAGGTCAGGCCGAAGCTATTATTTGCCGGGAAGTAGAACCCAAAGATATATATGCTGAAGTTGAAATTATTCATGATAGTAGTTTGTATTTATTATCCTTACTTAACGACATGCTCGATGTAACCAAAATCGAAGAGAATAAGTTTGCACTGGAACCGACATCACAAGACTTGCATAGCCTGTTGAGAAACATAAACACGATGTTTTCATTGCAAGCCAAAGTCAAAGGCTTGTCTTTTAGTCTAAGTGATAATTTACCCCTACCTTTTGTAGTCAATATAGATGGCTTACGCCTGAAACAAATTTTAATTAATTTGTGCTCCAATGCGTTAAAATTCACCCTCCAGGGTGATGTCTCCCTTAACATTACGGCTGAAGACGGTAAGCTGGTGTTCAAGCTTAAAGATACCGGCATTGGCATCAGTGAGAGTCAATTAAAGCAGATATTCGCTAGCTTTACTCAAGGGGATAACAGCATAAGGAGACGATTTGGTGGCTCCGGTTTGGGCCTGCATTTGTCCAATCAGCTGGCGAAATTGATGGGGGGCTCGATTACCGTAGAAAGTAAAATTGACCAGGGTAGTGTGTTTACGTTTAGTCTACCTCTGAGCACTATTTACCCTGGAGCTGAATTGGCCGACACGAAACCAACTATTGAAGTTTCACTGCCGGGCAATTTGTTTAGCGGCAAAATATTATTGGCTGAAGATCACTCTGATAATCGCCGTTTAATTAGCCGATTGCTGACAAAGTTAGGCTTAACTGTTTATGCCGCCAAGGATGGATATGAGGCTATTGCATTATATGTAGCGCACCTGCCAAATGTAGTGTTACTTGATATTCAAATGCCCAATATGGATGGGATCCAAGCGTATCACTCATTGCGCGACTTAGGCTACACCGGACCGATCATTGCGTTAACTGCGAATGCCATGACCAACGAAGTCGAACAATATTTGGCCTTGGGCTTTGACGGGTATCTTAAAAAGCCCCTGGACAGAAAGCTTTTGATTGGCACTATTGCAAAATACTTCGAGAGCAAAGTGGATGAAGTAGAACTACAAGCAGATAAGGTGCTTGGTAAGATGGATATGTCAGACCTCGCGGTTGAATTTAAACGCAGTTTAGTCGCAGAGCAGCAACAATTTATTTTACATGTAGCCAATGAAAACCTGGAAGCGCTTGCTAGACAAGCACATTGCCTTTGTGGTGCTGCACAATTATTTGGTTTTGCACATTTGAGCCACAAAGCCGCCAATGTTGAAACCAGCATTAAGACCAATAGTAGTGATCTGAGACATATAAAGGCCGTTGTTCAGAGTGTACTCGATGAAATGGAGCAAATACTTGCCGATTAGGCTCTACCTACGTTTGCTCTATTAATTCTGTTCATCCCGCCTGAAAATTGTATTACCCGAGTAAATAAATTAATGGATGGGCTTCCAATGATCAGAACAATGCCAATTGTTGCACTGCTGCTTACATTTGTTTATCGGCATTCGTATATCAAGATAAAATTAACAGGACATGCACGTTAATTATTTGTCAGAAATAAGCCACCTTTAGGCTACTATCATTTATATTGACTAGCTGGGATAGACAAAAACAAAAAGATTAGCTACGCGTTGACTTTGGGGAAGTGTCCATATATGTCGCAATAAAATGCCGCTTGACTCGTAAGTCAAAAGGACTATAGGATTGTGAAGAACTAAAAGGATAAGAGGCGGATAAAGGACCTATGTCAGATAAGCTAAAAAAAATATACAGCAGTGCCAATAAATTGGATCGGTACTGTGATACAAAAACGCCCTGTAAACTCTACAGAGGGCTAAAAAACGGCAGTACAGTGGGATTGATGGTCCCCACGATATTTGGTTTCTATAAGCGAAACGAACCTCGAAGTCCTGACGTATTTATATCAGACAGTGTTAGTGCCTCGCCACAATTTAAAACGGGCGGAGATCTCGTCACCGAATCTAAGTTGCAACCCTTAACACATGAGATACTCAAAGGGTCAGACAAATACATGGTAAGAGGATGTCGAACCATGTCAGGAGAATATCGCGGTCTGTCACTCTTTAACCAGTACAACATGAAGTTCCCTTTTGATTGGTTCTTGATCTCAGAGGAGACCAATATACCCAAGGGATTAGCGGTAATTCGTGACGCTCCGCTTTCCCAAGGTGGAATGGTCCACTATACGGTTGCCCCTAAGGATGATATGCCGCTATCTCTCTATATTGTTCAACTAAACACATTGGGCAACAATGCTACTCCGGTGAGATCGTGAGTATGAAAATGGAGAAATTAATATGATGACTTTATCCGCTGAAGCGTTACTGGTAGCTATCCGTTCAATCATTCGTGATCAAGCTCGAATGGAGCAAGCTTTGGGCGAACTCGATTCATCCTCGGATGCTGCGGCTGAAATTGGTGACGATGTACTGCAAGCAATTAAAATCCTAGGCGAGATAAACGATGTTTATGAGGAAATTCGGAAAACGCAACCGCACTACCCCAGTTTCGAGGAAATAAGAAAATCTTCTTTCACATCGTCACTAGACTGAAACAGGGTCAGAGCATTACAAAGACATATATGGAGGCTCCCGTGATGTCAACTTACTACTTGCCCCTTCGCGCTGATTTTTAGCATGAATGACGCTTTTAATCGTGTATCAAATTAACAGGACAGCCATCGTAATTAAAGGCAAATTTTTTTTTTGGCTGCTCGTTAACATGGCTGTCCTGTTACTCTTTTTAAATCTCGCTGAGTGGGTAATTACTTATGGCGGTTGGTATAAGTTATGGCCAATAGTGCATACACATGTAGATCGGCTGGTACAAGAGAGCATGAGTCAGAGTTGGATTGGGTCTGACATAGTTCATTGAATACAGATGATAGCTGGGCAATGTTGCTTAAACATTGCCTAAGGAACATCTGGGAAAAGAAGGTATTCCCTTCGAGGTAAAACTTAATAAGCGCTACCATGGCTCCTTCGCGCTTTATGCTAACTTCAGGCCCAGCCCTATGTTTGAACGTAACCCCCCTGTGTTCTAGGCTGCGATCCTACTGGTGATAGACGGATTGCTTCAAGAGAATCCAAATTGTTAAAATATTAAATAATGTTGAGGGGGCGTGCAAGTGAAGGAATTTCAATTCGCTGTTAAAAATTGGCACTTATGGACAATTGAGTGCAATCCCGGAAACATCCTCATAGATACCGTCATTATTAGCATCCCGGCTCATTTTAACTCTGCCTTGCAGGCTAATGTTTAGTTGCCGTGCGTATTTGTTCTCTCCATCCTTGTGGCACAACAATAAGGCTGTAGTTGAGTTTGCCGCCCCACTTGGCTGGAACTGAATGTCAGCCGCAGGCCCTGTCAATTTGTTAAGCTCTGAGCCAGAGCTGGTGGCAACTAACAACCCTTCAGCCGCGCCTCTTTCTCCGTTACCATCTAAATCTGCGTAGACAATTTTGCCGTGGTTCCAATTAGTGGTGCAGACCGAGAAATCTTCTGAAGGGCATACAATCGTCTCTATTTGCTCGTCAATTGCGTTATTTCGAGCAAACTGAATGATGCTGCTTAACTCATTTATTTCCCCCACGATGCGGTTTTTGATTAGAATGCCCTGAATGTTGGGTGCGACAACTATTAGCAAAGTAGCCACAATGGTAACGGTGATCATTAATTCGATAAGTGACACACCTTTTTGATTCGAACTGCTGTGCAAAATAATCTCCACAAAATTACAATAAAGGTCAACTGAGCCTAACTAGCATAAAGTAATTTTTTCCTCCTTGGGTATGAAACATCTATCAACGGTAGTTTTCAACATACCCCATCAAACCACAGCAATTCTCGGTGAACAACGGTACGCTTAGACGAAATGACTTTTTTGGCCATTCTGTGTCGCTAATAGAGCATGGCTGTGCTGCTCCGAATTTTTTCCTTTTAAGACAGACACAGAGCAAGCAATATTTGATGAAAATAGAAGGCCAACAAAGTAAGTAAATAAATACATATTGTAACTCAGGTTTTTTTGACCATGACCATAGTTATGCTCTAAATGGTAACCTTGGTTCTTAAGTGTGTTAAAACACTCGTTTTCAATCTTCCATCGACAACGCCCTGCCTTAGTCATTAGCTCAACATTGCTTGCTGTGATTCTATATCGCTGACCCAGCTATTGGTATAGGTATAGGTGATTTTGCCCTGTGCGTTTTTTAACTGGTACTGGAGCCAATTAACCTCAATCGCTTTTTCACCACCGTGCAGGGGAAGCTTATTTTGCCAGGTATAAACATGCGTTCGTCCCTTATCGTCAACCGTTTCTGAGCGGGGTAACGATGTAAAGTCCTTCAGCCATTCAAACCGGTATTTGAAGTGGATGCAAATAAGTCGAATTACTTGCAATCCAGTTGTTTTATATTCTATAGGTAGGGCGCAAACAAGCCTCTTACATCTATCTTTGCCTTTAACTTTATTGCCAATAAAAATAAACCGCCGATTTTGCGGTGCAGAAAAATCGCATCGATAGGAGGCGTATGTGCATAGCTTTTTTCCAGCCCCAGTGCCATGCCTTGTTCCTGTAAGCGGCGGGCGAGATCGGTATCAGCGAAGTCATAGGGCGA
>JAWUXW010000022.1:0-29625 GCA_034111125.1 Paraglaciecola sp. | reverse complement strand
GCTTTTTTATGTAGAAAAATTGATTAAAGTCACAGGAATTAGATCGTATGTTAATGCTGCACAAAATATCACAACTAGGCGCAAGCCGTTCTGCCTGGTTACTACTTTTTATCTCTGTCCTGGGACTTGAGTTGGCCGCCTTGTATTTTCAATATGCTATGGAGCTACGTCCTTGCATTATGTGTATTTATCAGCGCACTGCGGTGTTCGCTATACTATTTTCCGTACTACCGGTATTACTGTTCAACAATGTACTGACCCGTTTTCTGGCTTACGCAGGCTGGGGAGTCTCCGCCATCTGGGGATTATTGATTGCCGTGGAACACGTGGACATTCAAACGGCAGCCAATCCGTTTTTTGCCACCTGTGAGATTGTGCCAAACTTTCCATCCTGGTTACCGCTGCATGAATGGTTACCCAAAATATTCGCCGCGACGGGAGATTGCGGAGACATTAACTGGTCGTTTATGGACATGAGCATGCCTCAATGGATGATCGTAATATTTGCAATATATAGCGCTATTTGGGCAATAGCATTACTGTGTCGCCTTTGGGTGAAAAGAGGAATTTAGTTACTAGTCTTTGCTTTGCGAACTAAGAGCCAAATTTTTCACTGGCATACGCGACCACAATTTCTAATTAGATGGACTCAAAATATGGTGAGCAACACAAAAATGATACCTTTTCATTTAGCTATTCAGGTTAGAGATATTGCCGAGGCAAGAGACTTCTACGGAGCCAAACTAGGCCTACCCGAGGGGCGAAGTGATGAACACTGGATTGATTTCAATCTCTATGGTCATCAATTAGTCGTGCATTTAAATCCTCATTTGGGCAAAACTGGCTCGGTTCAAAACATAACGAATCCGGTTGATGCTCATAGTGTGCCCGTCCCGCACTTTGGTGTAGTGCTCTCTTTAGAAGCTTGGCAGGAGATGTCCGCCCGAGTACAAACCTTCATTAGTGATTTTATTGTCCCCCCACATACTCGATTTAAAGGGCAAGCGGGCGAACAGTCCACACTATTTTTTACCGATCCAAGTGGCAACTGCCTTGAATTCAAGGGTTTTGCAAACCTGGAATCCTTATTTGAAAAGTAGTCTACCTTGGCAAAGGCCGGAATACGCTTACTACCTAGCAGACAAATGAATACCTGCCAACATACATCTTACCAACATCACACAGCAGATCGAGCAGATTACTTACACTTAAAAACGGCACATTAGGGGATTTCAATTTATTGCACATATTCATTGCTTAAGAACTCGCACGGTTAAGCTTAAATTTAACTGTGGAATAAGTTTATAGCCCTCTCCTGCTAGTTAAAATGTCAATGTATTGTAATATATGAAGTATGATTTATCATATTGATAGAGGTGAGCATACAAAATGACAACTTTGAATCCTGGTATAAGACAAATAAATGCCCCTTATCTTTACGACGCATTATAGACCGGGAACTGGTTTCCATATTGCGTAAGGACGGCAGGGCGTCAATTTCAAAATTATCTGAGATTTTACACGTCTCCCGGGGCACTATTCAAAATAGGCTGGATCGGCTGCTATCAAGCGGAGCTATTTTGGGTTTTACTATTCGTGCCCATGAAAACCTGGAAGAAAGCGCGGTGCGGGTAATCATGATGATTGAGGTGGTGGGTAAATCTACTTCCCAGGTTATAGATAAATTACGGGGTATTCCAGAACTGTTTAAACTGCACACCACCAATGGGACCTGGGATTTGATAGCAGAAATCCAAACATCGAGTCTAAGTGAGTTTGATCAAGTATTAAGGGGGGTACGAATGATGCCCGGGGTACTAAATAGCGAAACCAGCATATTACTTAGCTCAACTTAATCAAGATCTTCTAATGGCCAAAGTGCAATGTAGTCTTCAAAATGCTCAAGGTCTACATCCTGTTCGAAGACTATTTTTCCTCTAACCGACATACCGGCCTTATGCATGGCTGACTTTTTACCCTTATTCAACAAAGGATGCCAGGACGGTAAGCCACGGCCTTCATGCAAACGTCGATAACTGCAACTATTGGGCATGAAAAAAATCTCGTCGAGATTATCTTTGGTCAACTTGATGCAACTTGGCACCAGTTTAGTACGCTGTAAATATTGGCTACAACTACAGGTTTTGGTATTGAGAAGACCGCAGGCAATATTGGTGTAGTGGATTTGCTCCCCCTCTTGTAAGTGGGCGGTAGGACTAGCTTCCACCTGTGATTCGTCGTCAATAAACTTATTCAGACAACATTTTGCGCAACCGTCACAGACAGACTCCCATTCCTGCTCCGCCATCTCAGCAAGGGTCTTTTTTTCCCAGAAATTTTCAACCATGTCTGCCTTATACTACCTCTGTTTCGACCGAAAAGTAGCCCGCTAAGCTAAGGCTAAGTCTGTCGTTTGTTTTAAGCTCTGCCACACCTTCAGGTGTGCCGGTTAATACAATGTCACCAGGTAACAAGGTGAAGGTTTGAGATACTTCAACTAACAAACTAATGACATCCCGCATCATGTTAGCACTACAGCCGTGTTGCCGAGACTGGCCATTGACCTGTAAAGCAAATTCCAACTCGCGTTCAGCCGGGACATCAGCAAGGGGCACAAAACACGACATCGGACAACTTCCATCAAAGGCTTTAGCCCGCTCCCAGGGATGCCCCTTTAATTTCAACTCACTTTGCAAGTCTCGCAAGGTCAGATCAAGTGCCAAGCCATAGCCCCAAACGGCATCTTGAGCTTGTTGTGCGGTGGCATTTGTCAGGACTTGCTTGATAAGTACTGCAATTTCCGCTTCATGGTGACAAGTGCCGTGGTTTTTAGGGATAAAAATCGGAGCAGACAAAGAGCACAGTGCGGTGCTGGGTTTGATAAACAACAGCGCCTGTTCAGGCACAGAATTGTTTAGCTCCTGAATATGGGCCAAATAATTTCGACCTACGCACGCCACCTTGCCTAGCGGAAGATCTATCGCTTCTGCGTTCAGATCTAGATGTTGGTAGGCCTTAAACACAACTTACTTACCTTTTTTAATTCGGTCAGACAAATAACTGACTGCGGCACCAAAATAAGTGGAGCGGTTCCAACGCATTAGGGTATGAAAATTTTTGTATACCAAATAAATTCGCCCCTTACCGTCATCGGGCATAATAATAGAGGCCTGAATGCCGTTAAGGGGTAAATCACTGCCATCGTAACGCCGCACCCCTAATGCCTGCCACTGGGCCATAGATTTCATTTTATCTTTAGCGAGTCCCGCAAGCTCTAAATCAAAATCTTCTGGGAGTTTTACCTGTCGTCCCCAGGTGATGGTGTCATCCCAGCCCTCTGACTTGAGATAATTAGCGATTGAGGCAAAGACATCGGCTTTATTAGTCCAAATATCCTTTTTGCCATCTTCGTCAAAGTCATAAGCATACGTTAAAAAAGAAGTCGGCATAAATTGACTTTGTCCCATGGCACCAGCCCAGGAACCAACAAATTCCTCTTTACTAACATGGCCTTGCTGCAGAATATCCAGGGCGGCAAACAACTGCTTCTTAAACATAGTTTCCCGTCGCCCCTCATAGGCAAGGGTGGTCAGCGACGATATAACAGGCAATTTGCCCATCACTTTACCGAAGTTACTTTCGTTGCCCCACAGGGCGACGATAAATCTTGCCTGTACCGAAAACATCAGTTCAACCTGGGCCAATAATTCGGCATTTTCCTGATAAAATTCAAGGGCTTGCTTGACCTTCCACTCGGGCACTCTGCTGGCCAGATATTTATCCAGGGTAATCTTAAACTCCGGCTGGTTTTTATCTGCCTTAATTGCCCGTTGATAATATTTCACGTCCTTAAACGCACTTTCTACAAAGGCTGGCGGATAGGCTTTCTCTATCGCTTCCTGCTTGAGCAGGGCCACATATTCATCAAAGGTGGGTTTGGCGAAACTGACATGGCTCAGCAACGCCGTTAACAAAACAAAAAATCTCAACATGCATGCATACTTGCTCATCGACTGTTGCGTATCCATATCCTTGGCCCTGTTATTGAATTTAAGCATTTGATTGCCCATTTTGCTGCAAATGTGCCTTCAGTAAATTTTCGTCTGGGGGGGGTATTTGCAAATAATAGCCCTTAGTGCTTAATTCCCTGCGCAATGTATCCATATCCATTTGGGCTAGTTTTCTATCCTTTTTTAGGGGCATAATCATTAGAAAATTCGGCACACCGAAGGTTTGCATCAAGGCCTCAGGTACTCTGGAGAAGTCATCCCTGCCTGGCACATACAAATAGGCTTGTTGTTTTTTACTGCTTTTGTAAACGGCGCACAGCATTAACCCGCATCCTGAATGTCACGCTCATCTAACTTAAGGGCAGGAATGTTCAGCAAAAGGGGGTAAAAAAAGTTTTTTCGCCAGCCGTCGATTAAATCTGGAGTCAAACCCATTTCTCGTGTCTCCTCCTGTTTAAACCAACACCACTTAATTAGTGTATTCAATTGCTTCTTAGAGCCTACAAGCTCTATTGGTACGCCAAATTTTTCCGCCACGGCGGTAGATACATATTTTAACGCGGCTACGGTCTTTTTATATTCGACAAAGTCAGTGAGTCTTTCAACACGAGATGGATATTGATCAGCAGGCACATCCTCGCTCGCGCCAATGATATCCAACATAGCCTGCCCATGAATTCTTACCTCATGTGGGGTCAAGCCACTAACACTGTTTAATTCTTGCATGTTTTTCGGCTGCCTTCTGGCCACTTCAAGCAAATGTTGCTCTCGCACCACAAAGTTAAGGGCGAGATCACGTTCTCTGGCAGTTTCGACACGCCAGGCAGCCAATTGTTGCAATACATATAGGGACTTGCCACTCAATTGCCAGTTGTGCTTGAAACCTAAATAAATCATATCCAGGGGGACTTTAATTTGCTTTTTCCGGGACAAGGAATGCATTTCTGAATATACCCAGGATAATTTATCCTGTTCCTCGGTCTGTCGCTTAAGCTCAGGATAAAGCTCAAATAAATACAGTACATCCTTGGCGGCATAGTCACATTGCTCAATACGAAGGGGTCTTGCCAACCAGTCTGTGCGGGACTCACCTTTATCAACCTGAATCTCCAGCATTAACTCCACCAGCTTGGCATATCCCATAGAGACACCGAGACCAACCGCACTGGCGGCAAATTGAGTATCAAAAATAGGCGAAGGCATGATCTTAAAAGCGTGCCAAAAAGTTTCCAGATCTTCAGAGCAAGCATGCAAGACCTTAACTACGTCTGGATTGGTCAATAAGCTCTTTAATGGTGAAAAGTCCGTGATCTCGAGAGGATCAACCAATACCAATTCACGACCGTCATAAATTTGGATTAGCCCTAGCTGTGGGTATAGAGTGCGGGTTCTGACAAATTCAGTATCCACGGCGATGGCGGGAACTTGACTTGCCTGTTGACAAAAATCAGCAAGTTGGCTGTCGGTTGTGACAAAAGTATATGACATTTATTTCCAAAAAATTCTAAAATTAAATATGAAAGCAAAAAACCGGCTAATGCCAGCTTTCTAAAAATCAATACTAGGGCAAAGTGACCCGATAACTACTGATCCCGAAGCTCTCGACGGAGTATCTTACCAACATTACTTTTAGGAAGCTCGTCTCTAAACTCAACTTTTTTCGGTATCTTATAGCCGGTCAAATGGACACGACAATGGGCAATCAGTATTTTCTCCGTCAGGCTGTCGTTTTTGCGTACGGCAAACAACTTAACAATTTCCCCTGAGACCTCGTGGGGTATCACCACGGTGGCCACTTCCACTATGTCTTCATGCATCGCGGCAACTTCTTCAATTTCATTGGGAAAAACGTTAAAGCCTGAGACCAGGATCATGTCTTTCTTACGGTCAACCATATAAAAATAACCATCTTCATCACAGCGGACGATGTCTCCCGTAGCTAACCAGCCATCAACAATCATTTCTGCTGTCGCGTCTGGGCGGTTTAAATAGCCTTTCATGACTTGCGGGCCTTTCACCAGCATTTCACCCGTCTCACCCATTGCCACTTCCTTGCCATCGTCATCCACTAACTTAATATCAGTAGATGGCACAGGCATGCCTATTGAGCCTCGGTACTCCTTAAGCTGGGGAGGGTTAACGGTAACGGTTGGGCAACACTCCGTTAAACCATAACCTTCCAGCAACACTAGTCCGGTTAATTTCTGTCAGCGCTCCGCTACGGATCTTTGCACCGCAGCACCGCCATCCAAAGCAAACTTGAGTTTACTGAAATCTAATTCACTAAAGCCTGGAGTATTGAGCAGGCTATTGAATAAGGTATTTACCCCGGTTATCACCGTAAAAGGATATTTGGCCATTTCAGCAACAAAGCCCTCCATATTCCTTAGATTGGTGATCAATAGGTTAGGACAGCCAAATTTTACGAAGGTAAGGCAGTTACCTTGCAAAGCAAAAATATGATAGAGCGGCAGCGCAGTAACGACTAGCTCTTCCCCAGGGGTAATGGCTGTTTCGAGGATATTCGACGTTTGTTCAAGGTTGGCGACAACATTGCGGTGGGTCAGCATGGCGCCTTTCGAGACACCGGTTGTGCCACCTGTATATTGTAAAAAAGCTAAATCATCGCCATTAATTTCTGGCCGGGTGTAAGTTTGCCCACGTCCCTTGTTGATCGCTGCAGCAAAAGACTTAGCACCGGGTAAGTTATATTCGGGTATCAGCTTTTTAACCCGCTTAACTACAAAGTTGGTGATTAACTTTTTAAAGGGAGAAAGCATGTCTCCGGCTTGGGTTAATAAGACATGTTCAACTGCTGTATCGGCAATCACTTCACTCAGCGTACAGGCAAAATTTTCAATAATGACAATGCACTTTACGTTTGCGTCGCTAAGTTGATGCTTTAACTCTCTGGCGGTATATAGAGGATTAACATTTACCACCGTCATACCGGCTCTCAATACCCCAAACAAGGCAACCGGGTATTGGATAAGATTAGGCATCCTCAGGGCGACAGTGTCGCCTTTTTGTAAGCCGGAATTTTGTAAATAAGCGGTAAAACTCTTAGAAAGCTCATCCAACTCAGCAAAAGTGATACTCTTGCCCATATTGATGTAGCTTATATTGCTTGCGTACTTTGCAACGGACTGTTCAAGGATATCGACTAGTGACGAGTAACGATCAGGATTGATTTCTGCCGGAATTCTAGGGTCGTAGCTGTTTAGCCAGATTTTTTCCATGCTGCCTCCTGAGCATGTTTATTGTCGCTAATCTTGTCTCAAATACAGCAGATTAGTATTTATATTATTAACCGGGTGTTTACACATAATAACCAATGAAGTGGCAAAGATAAATCGTACAAGGCCAGATTATATTCCAGTGATTGATATTTCATCTTTATTTCACTATTTAGCAAAAAAATGTACTTGTGCCCAATCGGCCTGAAGCTAGGTCTATCACGTAGTTTGAGTATCTACTGGCATATTTAGAAAGTTAACAATTTCGCTCGCCACTGCTTGTGGCTTATCCATATGCAAGTGATGCCCTCCCTCGCACTCGGCACTAATGAGATTGGCCACCCAAGCTTGGCGTTCACGTAAGACTTTTTTCATCATCTCATATCCCTTGTCACCGTTAATCACTAGGGTAGGACGAGAGATTCCCCGTATAAATGCTTCAGCTTGCGGCGGGGTAACTCGCAATGAAGAGATGGTGCGCAAGCGTCGGTCAGTCCGAAAACGATAACCATCTTCGACTCGTTCAACATTTCTATTTACTAACAAAGTAGCAGACTCGATATCAAGATCACCGGCCTTAGCCCGAGTCTGAATGGTAGTATCAAGACTAGTAGGGTGTTTGCCCTCACTTCTGCCTGCTTTAAGCCTGCTTTCGATAGACTCGCGCAAATGTTGAGGACTGGATTCAGCCTCCTTTGAGATAGGCCCAAAAGACTCAATAGAAATATAACGGCTGACTTTTTCCGGGAAACAGCTGGTGTAAATCGAGCCAATAATGCCACCCATGGAATGGCCGAGTAGAATGAAGTTTTGCCAGCCCTGAGATTCTACTAATTCGTGTATGTCGTAGACATAGTCCATCAAATTATAATGACTGTCCGGGCCACGATGGTCAGACAGTCCATGACCCGTCAGATCCACTGCAAGCACATAATAATCTGACAGATACTTGGCCAAGGGAATAAAACTAGCCGCATTGTCCAGCCAGCCATGCAAGGCCAAAATCATCGGCTTTTGCGGATCGCCAAAGGCCAAGCCCCGAAGGGTAATATTGGCTAACTTAAATTCTTTTTCTTGCATTAATTTTCCAAACTCGCTACTTAACTTGAAACAAACAAAAAGCGGCAATTAACTGCCGCTTTTTAATCCTAACCTTGCCGACTTGGGAAACAGTTTGCCACCATGCCCACTTAAGCTCAATACTAAGCTTATCCGTATAACTTTACCTTTCCTGCCTGGCTGGTCGAGCAACTGGCTTAGGTTTGGTGGTAGCCGTAGGGCTAGAGCGACCATGGTGAGGGGCATTGGAGCCGCGAATAATCACTCGATGATGGTAGGGGCGAGGATACCAGCCGTTCCAATAATAATGGGGCCACGTATGGATACCGATGACATCAACCTGTTGGATATTTTGCCACAAATGGTAGGCGCTAGACTGAATAAAAGGAAAGACATATTTCTGCTCACCGACCATACCTTCTTCAACGCCCTTTAGCTCACCGGTGAAGGTCATCAAGCGACCTTGCTGATACACCATTGGATCCATGAAGCCATCCACGTAAACCCTAAAACGTCCGATGCTTTCGTCACCGGATACGGGCTTGCCATAACTTCTCAGCGGGTAGTAAACCATCTCCAACATAGTGGAGTCCGGCTGATTTTTAATTTTCGCAATCACCCCGCCCCACCTAACCATCTGCCCAACCATCTGTTCGTCTTGGGAGGCTGCCTGCTGATAGCTAATTATGTTTGTTCCGGCTGGTAATTGAATGTTTTCGGGAAGAGTTGAGCAGCCAGTCAGCCAAAAGGCGACTAACAACATGCTGACTTTGATATACATAAGATCCTCTAAACTATTGGTCAATATTACTTTGCTCAATAATGAACGGACTTAACTGAACAGTCACTGAATTTTTTAGCTATATAGCCAAGTTATTGCAAAATACACATTTTAGCGAAGGGTGCAGTGATTCGGGGAAAGACTAAGTTTTAGCCTAAATGTAGGTGTCGACGCCTAACAACAATTGAATTTCGCTCCGGCGTTGTTCTTTGGCAATATTTTCATAGGCTTCAATCGCCTGCTGAGATTGCAAACTATTATGATCACTGCTGCTTGCCTGCTTACGAAAACTGTCCGCCTGTACAAAGGCATCTTTGCCACCCGGGCGCAATAACACTGGCGAATCTGTGGCACTGTTTGTTTTGCCCACATAATCACTGCCACTTCGGTTGCGCTGAATATCGCTCGCCGATGGATTGATGGTAAAGGGGCTTTGCAGCGCGCCTACAGAAGGTTCAAGTTTCAATTACACATTTACCTGTAAATCAACATAAGAAACAGTTAATACCGTGAAATCACTTGTCGATTACTTGGATGATTAATGATTAATAGCTAATGCAATTTTTGTTCCTGAGCGGCAAAATATTGCCAGTTCACCTTAATTGACCTCCAAATACCTTTATTCTTTACCAGGTAACTTCTTCCAGGTCACCTTATCACGTAGATAAACAGGCTGAATTTGTTCTGCTTCACAGGCTTCGCCATTGACAAAGGCTTGCTTGGCCAAGGGCAGCATAAATAAGGCGTTGGGGTAGAGAATATCTTCAGCAATATCAACTTGAGCATGTTCACTCAATTGAGGGTAGGCTTGCCAACCGGTGCCGACGCCAACCGAGCGTTGAATAGATTCTAGTGCTTCTTCAGGGGGCAGTACTTGTTCTTCATTAACTAGTTTTGCGATCCCTGACGCATTCACATAACGAGCAAAATACACTTCACTCATACGTGCATCTATCGCGCAGGTAATTTGCCCGCCTTGCGCATCTTCAGCATAGCCTTGTGGCATTTTATGTTGTGCAATAGCTTGTTGCGCCATCGCCGCCAGAGTAGAGATCCCCACCACTGGCAAACTGGTACCAAGGGCAAGACCTTGCAAGATCCCCGTGGCAATGCGCACTCCGGTAAAACTACCAGGGCCACGACCAAAACCTAAGTAATCGAGTTCACTCAGTTTTACCTGTGCCTCTTTGAGTACTTCGTCTAGCAAGGAAAGTATTCGCTGACTGTGCTGTTGAGGGCATATTTCAAAGCGACTAAAAATCTGCCCATTTACTTCCAGTGCTACGGAACAGGCCTCAGTGGCCGTATCAATCACAAGTAGATTCATTCTTTTTCCTGTTCAAGCGCAACATCTTTTGGGTCTTTCTCTTGGTTTTTTCTATTCGCATCGGCACTCTCTTTGATATCTTGTAAAAACGTCAAAGCCTTGTCCAAATCACGGGTGCGATGCATATCCGGTAAGCTGCCTAAAAAAGTCTTGGCATAATCCTTGGTCACCAGACGATTGTCACAAATCACCAGTACGCCCTTGTCGGTTTCATCTCTAATCAAGCGCCCTGCACCCTGTTTAAGAGCAATGGCGGCCTGAGGAATTTGTAATTGAGCAAAGGGATTGCCGCCTTTTTTACGACAATCTTCAATACGTGCCTGCAAAAGGGGATCGTCCGGAGAGGCAAAGGGTAATTTGTCTATTAGCACGCAGGTCAAATCATCCCCTCGCACGTCTACCCCTTCCCAAAACGCACCGGTGCCCAGCAGTACTGCGTTCTTGGTACGCACATACTCGTCCAGTAAGGCGCGCTTAGTGGTACTGCCTTGTACCAGAATGGGGTTGTCTATTTTGCCTTCTAACATCCCGGCAATCGCCCGCAAGGTCGCGTGACTGGTAAATAATAAAAAACAGCGCCCGCCACTGGCCTTTACCAGCTTGATGGAAATATCCAGCAAAGTATCCCGCATATCCCGGGCGTTTGGCTCAGGTAAAAAGCGCGGCACGCATAACATCGCCTGTTTTTGATAATCAAAGGGGCTGTCCAGAGCCAGGGTAAGTGCGTTGTCTAAACCCATCTGTCGCTGAAAATGCTCAAAGCCGTTATCAACCATCAAGGTGGCAGAGGTAAACACCCAGCTACGCTTTGGTTCGGCAATAAAATCCGCGAACTTGGTCGCAATGTTTAAAGGCGTTAAATGCAAAACAATATGCCGCATGGTGGTTTCGTACCAAAGGCTCACTTCTGGTTGGCTGGTATCACATAGACGGCCAAGTTTACCCCGCACTTCGGCGACCCGGTCGTAAATATTATCCAAGTCTTTGTCACGGCCAATATGCAGTTTAATCACTTCATACAGCACATTGATGCTATCGCTGAGCTTGCTAATTTGCGTTTGCACTTCATCCCGAAAAAGCATTTGTCGCCAGTTGCCCTTTTGTGCTTTTTCCGGAAACAGTAGACGCAGATCCGCAGCAATAAACTTGCATTTTTCCGCAGAGCTTTGCAGTTGCTTAGCATCTTTAAGGGTCGTGCGATAAACCACTTCGATGTCACGACTTAAATCTTGTAATTGACGACTAGATAGTGCCTCACCAAAATACTCACTGGCAATATCGGGTATTTGATGGGCTTCATCAAAGACTACTAAGTCGGCTTCAGGGATCAATTCACCAAAGCCAGTATCTTTAAGGGCCATATCAGCAAAGAACAAGTGATGATTGACCACCACCACGTCTGCATCCAATGCAAAGCGCCGAGCTTTGATCATGTAACAATCTTCGTAATCCGGGCAGTCTTTACCCAGGCAATTATCCGCTGTAGAGGTTACAAAAGGCAAAACTTTGGCATCTTCTGCCAGAAACTTCATATCCCCCATATCTCCTGACTTGGTAGTCGATGCCCACTCTCTCACTTGGCTCAGTTCCACCAAGGTAGTCCTATCCACTACGGTACTATTGCCCCCATGCTGACGCAGACGGTGCACGCATAGGTAATTTGCCCGACCTTTTAGCAGTGCGGTTTTTCGCTTACTGGCCAGGGCTTTTTTAACTAAGGGTAAGTCACGATGAAAAAGCTGCTCTTGCAGGTTTTTGGTACCGGTAGAAATAATGGTTTTTTTATCAGATAACAGCGCAGGGGCTAAATAAGCAAAGGTTTTACCGGTGCCGGTACCTGCCTCAACAATTAGTGATGATTTCTGCTTAATGGCGGTTTCAATCGCCACCGCCATATCGGTCTGCGCCTGACGAGGGGCAAAGCCCGCAATGGCCTGAGATAAAATACCGTCTTTAGAAAATAACTTCGAGGTCTTCGACATAGGGCGTAAACGTTGCGATCTTAGAAAGGACAAGGGTAAAAAGTGTCGAGATTATGCCAAAGTCTGAGCTATTAATCAGGCTTTAATTACATACATACCAATCCACCTAGATATCTGCTCACTCAGCAATGGATAAAAGTAGCCTAATCGCGGCGTGTTTTTACCCGTTTAACGGCTAGTGAGTAAGCGACGTTGCTATCGCCCTTCGAAAAGGGCTGGCAAGCTCCCTAACGGCATTGAAACGTCTATGAAGACAAGCAGCATTCCTTCATTCACGCGACTTGATTGAGCTGTTTTCAATCTCGTTGAGAGGGTAATGACTTATGGCGATTGGTATAAGATTGCTGTCACTGAAGATGGTAATTCCAATCACCACAAGTAATTGCGGACTCAGAAAGGACATAGCCAAACCAGTGAGTTTTGCACTGAAAGATAGTGGGAGTAAACTAAACGCAAGCTTTAACATCAACCGTTTAGTTTATCCAAGTGGATTGGGATCAGACCCAGTTGCTGGCTCGGTGAGCAAAACAACCTCCATATCTATGGTGATTTAGCGGGTTGAGTTCTCAGAATCGAGAACCAAGACTAACAAAATGATAATTGTCATCGTCTTATGTAAGGTTAGTTCGAAATGGCTCGTCAAACTTCCACTTGACGTCCTATAGAATTCAACCTCACATATTTACGATTTTTATGGCTCCGCTGGAACGACTTTTTTTTATAAAAATCATCTAAATAAGACGAATTAATTCATGAGCTTAGATTGTCTATTTGTGTATACAAATCTATAGTGCGTTTATCGAAATTGAAAATGCAGATAAAAAATGAATACAGATAAACCGCGCAAACATTCACAAAAAATCGTAGATGGTGCGGCTCAGGCACCTAGTCGTGCAATGTTACGGGCTGTCGGCTTTAACGACGAGGATTTCAAAAGATCTCAGGTGGGTATTGCCTCAACGTGGTCAATGGTGACGCCATGCAACATGCACATTAACACCCTGGCAGAAGAGGTGGGTAAAGGTGTAGATAGCGCGGGTGCAAAAAGCGTGATTTATAACACCATTACCGTATCTGACGGTATTTCTATGGGCACCGAAGGCATGAAGTATTCTTTGGTATCCCGCGAGGTTATTTGCGATTCCATAGAAGCAGTATCAGCTGGCATGGGGCACGATGGCATTATTGCTATTGGTGGCTGTGATAAAAATATGCCGGGATGTTTGATGGGGCTAGCACGCTTGAATCGCCCTTCTATATTTGTGTATGGCGGTACGATTTTACCTGGCGAAAACCACACCGATATCGTGTCGGTATTCGAAGCTGTAGGCAGCTATGCTGCGGGCGACATTCCGATTACTCAATTGCAACATATTGAAAAAACTGCGATACCCGGTGCAGGTTCTTGCGGCGGCATGTATACGGCTAACACCTTAGCCTCGGCGATTGAAGCCTTGGGTATGAGCATGCCGAATAGTTCTGCGCAAAATGCGATTTCAGATAACAAAAAACAAGACTGCATTGATGCAGGAAAAGCCATTATTTACTTACTCGAACACGATATTAAACCGTCAGACATTATGACCAAAAAGGCCTTTGAGAATGCGATTACGCTAATCATAACTTTAGGAGGTTCTACCAATGCAGTGCTGCATTTAATTGCTATGGCCGACGCGGTAGGTGTCGAAGTGACATTGGATGATTTTGTACGTATTGGTGAGAAAACCCCGGTGATTGCTGATCTGCGTCCAAGCGGTCAATATTTGATGTCTGAATTAATTGAGATCGGTGGCATTCAACCTCTTATGAAGCGTTTGTTAGATGCGGGTATGTGGCACGGTGAATGTTTGACAGTAACGGGCCAAACCATGGCTGAAAATTTGGCTGGTGTAACGGATTATCCTAAGGGGCAAAATATTATTTTACCTTTTGACAAGCCAATCAAAAAAGACAGTCATTTGGTTATTTTAAGCGGTAATTTAGCACCTGAAGGTGCGGTGTCAAAAATCACCGGCAAAGAAGGTTTAAGCTTTACAGGCTCGGCTAAAGTGTATGACTCAGAAGAGCAAGGCTTTGCCGCTATTATTGATGGTCAAGTGGTAGCCGGTGACGTGGTTGTGATCCGCTACGAAGGCCCAAAAGGTGGCCCTGGCATGCGTGAAATGTTAAGCCCCACCTCCGCCATTATGGGCAAAGGTTTAGGCAACGATGTCGCGCTTATCACCGATGGTCGCTTTTCAGGCGGCAGCAGGGGGTTTGTAGTGGGCCATATCACGCCTGAAGCATATGACGGAGGCGCCATAGCGTTGGTAAAAAATGGCGATAGCATCACAATTGACGCACAAAGCCGTCAGATGACGCTCAATATCAATGATGAAGAAATGGCTAGGAGGAAGCAAAACTGGCAACAGCCTGCACCTAAATATACTAGAGGACTGCTAGCAAAATATGCCAGAACAGTCAGCTCTGCTTCTACCGGTGCGGTAACGGATAAGCCTTATTAAACTCAGAGCTAGGGCTAGCGATAGATAAAAGGGGGCAGATCTAAATTAGGCGATAATAGATAGCCAGTCCAGCGACTATAAACTGACATTAAATTGTTTAAGACGCTGGCAAGTTTCAAAGCAAAGCGTAACGTCGAAGGAATGCTGGTTGCCTTCATAGACGTTGCAATGCCGCTAGGGAGCTTGCCAACGCCTTCTGAGTTGATCACATATCAAGGCGGAATGCTATTATCAAGTAGAGGCGTATAACAAAGCGTATCGACTCTGCCCTAGTTATTAACTCGCATGCAGACTGATCACCACCGATTTATAGGCCGGGGTATTACTTTTCAGCGCTACGCTGCTCAAGGGAATTAAATCATTGGTTTCAGGATAGTAAGCTGCCGCGCAGCCTGGGGGGATCGGATATTCCACCAGCATAAACCCTTCTACCACCCGCAAGGTTTGCTCATCGTTTGGCCAATGGCTATGAATATCTACTTGCTGACCGGCGCTTAATCCCAGTGTTTGCAAGTCTTCAGTATTAACAAAAACCACTCGCCTGCTGCCTTGAATGCCTCGGTAACGGTCATTGTTACTGTACACGGTGGTGTTAAATTGGTCATGGCTGCGGATGGTCATCATTAACAGGCAGCCATCCGGCACCTTTACCGGCTCAATGGCATGCACCACAAAGTTTGCTTTGCCGGTGGGCGTGGCAAACTCAAGTTGGTCACGCACGGCATTGGGCAGAACAAACTCCCCTTCCCTATCAATGCGCTGATTGAAATCGGCAAAACCGGGGATCACCCTAGCGATATGATCACGTATCAGGGCATAGTCATCTCGTAAGGCCAGCCAATCTATGCTGCTGCCCAACAAGCTTTGCCCTGCTAGCTCTGCGACAATCGCCACTTCACTTTTGAGCAACTTTGATGCCGGGAGGATTTTGCCGTGAGAGGTTTGCACCACTCCCATGGAATTTTCTACTGTTACCGTTTGTATGCCTGAAGCTTGTCGATCAATCTCCGTGCGCCCAAGAGCGGGTAGTATCAACGCTGTTTTACCGATGTATAAATGGGAGCGATTTAACTTAGTGGATACCTGCACCGTCAACTCGCACTTTGCCAAAGCTAATTCTGTGGCCTGATGATCCGGCGTAGCACGATAGAAATTGCCACCCAAAGCAAATAGCAGCTTAATCTCGCCACAAGCCATACCGTGGATGGCTTCGATGGTGTCCACTCCATGTTCACGGGGCACGGCAAAGCTAAATTCTTTTTGCATAGCGTCTAAGAAGGCCTCACTGGGCTTTTCCCAAATACCCATGGTGCGATCCCCTTGCACATTACTGTGACCACGAACAGGACACACCCCCGCGCCGGGTTTACCCAGATTACCTTGCAGCATTAAAAAGTTGGTCATCAACTGAATATTGGCCACGGCATTTTTATGTTGGGTCATGCCCATTGCCCAGCAACAAATAGTTTTGCTTGAACCGCAGGCAATATCTGCTGCCTGCTCTATTAAGGTCTGACTTAAGCCACTACCCTCAGTGATATCCACCCACTCTGTTTGTTGAATATCCTGTTTAAAGGCCGCAAAGCCGTGGCAATGCTCTTTGATAAAACTATGATCGAGTATCGAATTGTCTTTGCTATCACGCTCAATCAATATTTTGCACAGGCCTTTTAAAAAAGGCACATCGCCATTGATTTTTATCGGTAGATGTAAGTCCCGCAATACCGTACCGTTTCCGATCACGCCTTCTGGCTCTTGAGGGTTTTTAAAACGTTTTAAGCCAGTTTCGTCTAAAGGGTTTACTGCAACAATCTTCGTTCCCTGGCGTTTGGCAACTTGCAAAGAAGTCAGCATGCGGGGGTGGTTGGATCCGGGGTTTTGCCCAAAGACAAAAATGGCCTCGGCGTTTTCTAAGTCTTGCAGGCTAACAGTGCCCTTGCCTACTCCTATGGTTTCGCCCAAGCCCACTCCACTGGATTCATGGCACATATTTGAGCAATCGGGCAAATTATTGGTGCCCAAATGACGGACAAACATTTGATATAAAAACGCAGCTTCGTTGCTAGTGCGCCCTGATGTGTAGAAAGCGGCCTCGTTTGGTGAGTTTAGTCCTTGTAACTGTGCCGCGATCAGTTTGTAAGCCTTATCCCATGAAACACTTTGATAATGGCTCCCACCTTCTGCAAGCAACATCGGTTCAACTAAGCGGCCCTGGTCGTTCAACCAGCGATCCGACTTTTGCTTTAATTCTGCAACACTGTACTTTTTGAAAAATCTGCTGCTTACCCGCTTAAGAGTCGCTTCGTCGGCAACAGCCTTGGCGCCGTTTTCACAAAACTCAAAAGTTGAACGTTTGTGCAGGGGATCGGGCCATGCGCAGCCAGGACAATCGAAGCCTTCAATTTGATTAAGTTGGGCAAGTAATCTTGTGCCTTTTATCGGTCCCACCTTGGCACTGATATTTTTATAGGCAGAAACGACAGAAGGCACACCCGCCGCCCATTCTTTGGGCTGGCTAATTGAGATTTTACCGGCCATTTGGTATTTTTCGACTTTACTTTGACTCACGCTAAGGCTCCTGAGGAATGCTGACTGCGACAGCTTGCATATCAATGTATTGTTCAGCAGAATATATATTAAAGCTAGTTTCCTTCACAAAACCCACGATACAAATATCACACTCCTTGGCCAGTTCAATCGCTAAACTAGACGGAGCGCCCATGGCAATAATAAGCTTGATATTGGCCATCGCTGCCTTTTGCACCAGATCAAAACTCACCCGACCGCTTAGCACCAAGCCGTAAGAAGTAGAGCCGGGTTGAGATCCTTCGATAAGTTTTTCGAAATTTGCCCCGATGAGCTTATCTAAAGCATTGTGTCGTCCCACATCTTCACGGACATCCATAAGCCCTAAATTTACCGCATCTGGATTTTCCTCATTGCCAAGCTCAAACAACGCCGCACCATGATTGCCGCCTGTTTGCGCAAAAGCTTGCTGCCTGCTGCGCAAGGCCTGAGTCAAAGGATAAATAGCGAACAGGGCTAATTTTCCCTCAAATCGAGTTAAGCCACAGGGTAATTTATCTAACAGGGACTCAATACTTTGCTGCCCACACACGCCACAGCTAGAACTGGCGTATTCGAGGCGGCTATATTGCTTGATGTCTAGCTGTACAGTCGGCTTCAAAGTGATCAGAATTTGGTTACTCTGACCTTGTTTTAGGTGCTCGGTACCAGCATGGGCAATAGTCTGAATATTGCCAGAGTCGGTTAGCAATCCGCTGGTGTGCAGCCAACCACGGACTAAATTAATGTCGTCACCGGGGCTGCGCATGGTGGTCATCAATAGCTTGGTATTGGTCGTAATTTTTTCTGTAAAGTTATTTGCGGATAGAGTGGGAGCACTAGCAAAGTGCTGCTTGAGCCATATTTCCAGTGGTTCTTCGCTGATAATGTGATCGGAGACGTCTGCAATCTGCCACTCAGCGGCTGGAGAATCTTGAGCAGATTTAGAGTTAATCTTGAGTTTTGCCTTGCTAATAGGAAAGCTGCGAATTGCCTGCAAAGGGGTTTACTCTTATCGAAAATATGGAATGGCTTTAGATTATCAGTAAAACACTAGGGGCAAAATAAGCGCGGCTAAAATAGTTGATCTAGTACATAAGAATTATAGAGGAATAGCAGTTAAGCCAAGAATAAAGATCCACCCTGCAAAAAACATTTTCAGACTCTTCGCCGAGAAATATAACACTAGACGCTTCGCCAGTATCCCACCAATGATCGCGCCTGCACCGGCGAATAGCACCACGGGCCAATACACTGCCTGGCTGTGTAGAACATGAAAAACCACTCCCGCCCACACGGTAAAGGCACTTAAGATCACTGCACTGGCGATGGCAAAAGTGACGTTAAAGCGGCGCATGATCAAATAGACCGCAAGCAGCTCCCCCACGCCAATGGACAACCAAGCTGTCACCCCACCGCCCACTAGGGCAATAAGTGGCAGTATAAAGAAATCCGCTGTGATCAAATGATGGTTAAACTTGTCACTTTTTAGCAGAGGAATGGTAGCAAATATAGCCAGTGCCAATAGGATAGAAAAGATACCGAAACCCGTGTGTAACGTATCCGGAGCGCTCACACGACTAAAAAGCTCGGGGTTAAACTGCACCAATAACAAGCCAAAAATTGATGCTGGTACGGTTAATAATAATACCTTGCTAATACTTGTCCATTCTGGCGATTGGCACTGTTGTTTGCGATAGAATGCCCACCATGTCAGGGCACCTGCTGTCATGCCGCAGCATTGAATGGCGAAGCTGGTAGCAATAGATGTCACACTAGAAAACTCAAGCTGATTGAAGAATGGGATAAACACCACGCCGCCGCCAGCGCCGGTAGCATTAGCAAAAATAGCCCCTACTAAACCCAAAAAGGCAAAACCACCGTACTCAGTTAATAATTGTAGTGATTGAGCAAGATTGAAGAAGATAAGCAACCATGCAAACATCAGTGTAAAGCGAATGTGGGTAGAAGAAATTTTCGGGACCATTAATTTTAAGCTATTTTTTATTGTAAGCGGACCTTGCCAGAACATAACAAAGCTAGAAAAATAATAACAACATTAGTCAACGTAGATGCTTAAAAATAGGATCACAAACCATGGTTAATGCCCACACCCGTGCAAATGAGAGCATCATTACTCTGTCACCAAATCGCTCAGCGAATTGGTTGCAGACTAAAATCCTAATTGGGATTATTGGGGCATTTGTCGTGCTGATCGCTATTGCCTAGAGCTTGGTTGGTGCCTGGATGGTCCTGCCCTTTGCTGGTTTTGAAGTGAGTTTATTGGCATTTCTGATGTATCGCGTGTCCTACTTCACCTATCAAAAACAGATCATCACCATCGATTCACAATACGTAACCTTTAAATCGGGAGTGTATTTCCCTAAGCAGAGCCGGTCTTTTATGCGGGGCGATACCAAGCTTGGCATCATAGAACCAGAAGGACCCTATGGTGTAACTAAGATAAGTCTGGCAGACAATAATGTCGTGGTGGAACTGGGATATTTTTTGAATCAAGATGACAGAAAAATAGCCCTGCAACATCTTAAAGCGGCAGGGCTACGAGTACACAGTAACAAGTGGTGGCTTGCTCGTTAGCGCTAATACGCAGGCTAACAAGCAGTTAGCTAAAATTTAAGCACGTTAATCTCAAGGTTGTTCAACTTACCTTCAAGGCCGACTTTATAGACCTGCTGAATTTCATCTGCACCTACATAGTTGGCTACGCTGACTTTGTCAGCGATTTGTGCTGAGAAACTCTGCCATGCCTGAGCGTATTTCTGCGCAAAGCCAGCCTGTCCCCACTCACCGGTGCGTTTCTTAACCTGAGAAGGTGCAAAAAACAGTTCGCCATCGAGATGTCCAATAGGCTTGTCATCTTGTGCTTTTACATCGGTCGCACCAATGAAAATCATTTTACTTAGCTGGGCAGCAAGTTGCTTTTGCAGCTCCAGTATGAAGCCTTTATTCCCGGCAAAATCCAGTAGCCAACTCAAGCCATCTTGCGGGATAGATTCGATATCCTGGTAAGTTAACACTAGGTCATAACAGCCAATACTCTCGGTAAAGGCTTTGTTACTAGCCGACGTTAAGCCGATAACATTGTAGTTCCCGCCTCGTTCAGTTTTATGTTTCATCAATAAATGTGCGGTACCGTAGGCTGTTTTACTTGATGCGCTAGTCAGCAATACATTTTTTACTTCATCATCAAAATTGTCGCCCGCATAGTCGTCCAATACAAAGGAGGTCATAAACAAAGGGCGGTAGTTTAGCTGCCAGGCCTCTCTGTCAACTTGATAACCTGGATCGGTGGCGCAGCGCACATAATTGTCGTAAACCGGGGATATGCTCTTGCGTCTTTCGTCTACATCAAAAAAGTGCGTCGGCGATGTTTTACCGGCAGTGATCAGCAAATGGGAAGCCATAGGCAAATAACCGAATACTTTCTCGCCCACTTCTACGTCGGGATGTTTTGCGGCGACAACAGTGGCAAAGCCCCACACTGGCACCTTGCCCCAACCTTCATCGGCAGCAAAAAACCCCCAGTAACCCATTTTGTCACCCAACATCGAATAAGTAATGTTATTGGCAGAAAATCCAAACGAGTCGTTTTTAAGTATAACTTGTTGATCGTTTAAGTCTGCGCTGTCTAAGCGCAGATTTTTTACTTTTGTCTGGCTGATATCGCTTTTATTGATCCAAATTTCTGTTACATCAAAGTGTGAGTTGGGCATGGTTTGTCCTTTGGGTTTGTACTAAACTGATAAAGCAATTATATGTTTTTATTCAACTTTTAATATTGTGCCTGCATCATTATTTCTAATATCTGGCAATAACGAGGATTGATTTATGCCCAAGCTTGATTCCCCCACTTCGGATATCGTCATATTTGGCGCCACTAGTTTTGTGGGACAAATACTCACCCGTTATATGCTTGAGCAATTCCCTGCCGATAACGAGCTAAGTTGGGCAATCGCCGGACGTTCACAAAGCAAGCTTCAGGAATTAAAGCAGTCACTTGGCAGTGCAGGTGCACATATTAAGGTTATTTGTGCCGATGCTGGCAATGAAAATGAACTAAGCGCCATGTGCGAGTCCACCAAATGCATCATATCCACTGTTGGCCCCTATGCACTGTATGGTGAACCCTTGGTTAAAACCTGCGCCAGTTTAGGCACCGATTATTGTGATTTAACCGGCGAAGTGCAGTGGATAGCCAAAATGCTCGCTCGTTATGAAGATGCCGCCAAAATATCTGGGGCCCGTATCGTCAATTGCTGTGGTTTCGATTCTGTCCCCTCCGACTTAGGCGTGTACTTCTTACAACAACAAGCGAAAAAACAATTTTCTGAGCCTTGCTCGAAAGTAAAAATGCGCGTTAAAGCCATGAAAGGCGCAGCCTCTGGCGGAACAGTTGCCAGTATGACCAATATTTTCAAAGAGGTGGCGAAAGACTCTGCATTACGTAAAACTCTGGGCAACCCCTATGCTATTTGCCCAAAGGACCATGGCTTTACAGTCCGCCAAGACAACATGAATCGACCTCAATATGATGCTGATTTTAGTAGCTGGGCAGCGCCGTTTGTCATGGCGTTGATCAACACACGTATCGTGCTCAGAACCAATGCCATTATAGATGAGTGTTATAGCGATCACTTCGAATACAACGAAGCCATGCTAACTGGATCTGGGATCATTGGGGGTTCAATAGCCGCCGGTGTTGGCCTTGGTTTAGGGGGTTTTGCCATGGCAGCAGTGCTGCCCCCCACACGCTGGTTGATGGAGAAAACTATTTTGCCTAAGCCAGGCGAAGGTCCAAGCCCTGAAGCCCAGGTTAAAGGTTTCTACGACTTGCGATTTTATGGGGTGACCGATAGCGGTCAGGAGATCCGCGTTAAAGTCACCGGCGACCAGGATCCCGGTTACGGCTCAACGGCAAAAATGCTCGGCCAAGCCGCCGCCTGTTTAATACAGGACATTAGCAAAGAGGACAGAAAAGGTGGTTTCTGGACCCCCGCCAGTATCTTTGGTGACATACTGATCAGCCGTCTTGAAGATAAAGCAGGACTGACCTTTGAAGTTATCGATTAAGCGATGCCCCTTCGTTTGCGGTTGATAAGCACTGCCATTGGGCTATTCACCTGCCTGGCGGTACATGCTCACACACCGCAAACGTGTGCACAGTCTCTGGCTAGTCTGCAAATCCTGGGCTCTGGGGGAGCGGCACCAATAACGGCAATTTGTTTGCCTGTCTCCGGTGCTCTGACAAAGGGATGTTGCTGGGTATTTTCCAGCAAATCGTCGACTGCAAAGCACTGTAACAAACCTATTCCGAGGGGTTTACCCTGATCATGATTACGTACACAGGCTTGTTCACACAAGACTTCGGTTGGACATGCCCGGGCACAGGTCCCGCCCATGATATTTTGCGCCCTGGTCTTGGCTGCACCCTGGGTAAGTAATAACTAGCTTACCAAACAAATTACCGGTAAAATATTCGACTCGATTTTGCCTCGTTTTGGCTTGTATTAAAGCGCTACAACCGGGCATTACAAATGTTTCAGTAAGGTAAGTACACGGCACTATGACTAAAAAGCTTTTTATTAAGACCTGGGGCTGCCAGATGAACGAGTATGACTCGGAAAAAATGGCAGATCTGTTGGACTCGACCCATGGATATACAGTGGCGGAAACAGCCGAAGAAGCAGACGTGATTTTGCTCAATACCTGTTCTATCCGAGAAAAAGCCCAGGAAAAAGTATTTCATCAACTTGGTCGTTGGAAAAACCTTAAGCAAGACAAGCCCGAATTGATCATTGGTGTTGGCGGTTGTGTCGCCTCACAAGAAGGTGACGCGATCCGTAAGCGAGCGCCGTTTGTTGATATGGTCTTTGGCCCACAAACCCTGCATCGTCTGCCGGAAATGATTAATCAAATCAAGGGCGGCAGTTCGTCCGTAGTCGATGTCAGCTTTCCGGAGATTGAGAAATTTGACCGTTTGCCAGAGCCTCGTGCCGACGGCCCGAGCGCCTTTGTATCGATTATGGAAGGCTGCTCAAAATATTGTACGTTCTGCGTTGTGCCCTATACCCGTGGTGAAGAAGTTAGTCGTCCGGTAGATGACGTGTTGTTTGAAATCGCCCAATTGGCCAGCCAGGGTGTGCGTGAAGTGAATTTGCTGGGACAAAACGTAAATGCCTTTCGGGGTCCACATTTTGATGGCACCATGTGTACTTTTGCCGAATTGCTAGAATTAGTAGCCTCGATAGACGGCATCGATCGCATTCGTTATACCACCTCTCACCCGGTTGAGTTTACCGACGACATCATTGATGCCTACGCGACCATTCCTGAATTGGTTGATCACTTACATTTGCCCGTTCAGTCAGGCTCAGATCGCATATTAAACATGATGAAGCGGGGCCATACGGCCATTGAATACAAGTCAAAAATTCGTAAATTGAAAAAAGTTCGCCCTAATCTGAGCATGTCATCGGATTTTATTATTGGCTTCCCCGGTGAAAGCGATGCTGATTTTGAGGCTACTATGGATTTAATTCAAGCCATGGATTTTGATCTGAGTTTTAGTTTTATATACAGCGCACGTCCCGGTACTCCGGCAGCAGATTTGCCAGATGATGTCAGTGAAGAGCACAAGAAGCAGCGCCTGCAATTGCTGCAAGACCGGATCACTCAACAAGCCCTGCGTATTGCCCGTAATATGGTAGATACCGAGCAACGTATATTGGTCGAAGGTCCCTCCAAGAAAAACCCGATGGAATTATCCGGCCGCACCGAAAACAACCGAGTCGTCAACTTTGAAGGCACGCCGGATATGATAGGCGGCTTTATTGACGTAAAGATCACCGATGTGTTCGCTAATTCCTTACGTGGCACTGTGTTGCGTACCGAGGACCAAATGGAACTGCGTAACGCAGTGACACCACACAGCATATTGACCAAACAAAGTGGCCAGAGCAACGAAATTGGGGTGAGTCAATTTGCCCCTGTGACTCCATAAGTAATAGCCAGAAAAATACTGATATTAAGTAATGAGAAACAAGATTGAGTAAACTAAGCAGCAGCGAAATATCTCTAGAGCCGTCGGATCACAAGCGTCTATCCAGCCTGTGCGGCCCCTTTGATGACAATATCAAACAAATTGAACGCCGCCTCGGTGTAGAGATAAGCTACCACAACAACGACTTCAAGGTCTTAGGCCAGCAGCAGCAATCAAATGGCGCTGCCGAGCTACTAAAACTGTTATATATGGAAACGCAACCGGTTAGAGGCCTGATCCCAAACATTGAAGCTGAGCAGGTACACTTAGCCATTCAGGAAGCCAATTTTCTGGAGCGGGTAGAAGCAGGCAACCACGGCCACTATGGCAAAGAAATCCATATAAAAACCAAACGTGGGGTAATAAAGCCACGTAATGCCAATCAATCTCAGTATGTTAGCAATATTGTCAATCACGATATCAGCTTTGGCGTGGGACCTGCGGGTACCGGTAAAACCTATTTGGCGGTGGCCTGTGCGGTAGATGCACTGGAAAGGCAAGAAATCAGACGAATTCTACTTACCCGTCCTGCGGTTGAAGCGGGAGAAAAATTGGGCTTTTTACCGGGCGATCTAGCACAAAAAGTTGATCCCTACCTTCGTCCCTTATATGACGCCCTGTTTGAAATGCTCGGCTTTGAAAAAGTTGAAAAGCTTATTGAGCGAAAAGTGATAGAAGTAGCGCCTCTTGCCTACATGCGGGGCCGTACCTTAAACGACGCCTTTATAATTTTGGATGAAAGCCAAAATACCACCGTAGAGCAGATGAAAATGTTCTTAACCCGCATTGGCTTTAATTCTCGTGCGGTGATCACCGGCGATGTGACGCAAGTAGATTTACCCCGGGGAGTGCGCTCAGGTTTGCGCCATGCTATCGAGGTACTTAAGGAAGTAAATGATATTTCCTTTGATTTTTTCAATGCCAATGATGTGGTGCGTCATCCCGTGGTCGGGCGTATCGTGATGGCCTACGAAGAATTCGAGTCTCAGGAAGAAGAAATTCGTCGTCAAAAGAAAGCCCAGCATGAGCAAAACCAACAGGATAATGCAGACCCATCGGTAAGCAAAAAACAGTGAGTGTCATATTAGATCTACAGATAGCCTGTGAGTCTGAAGATATTCCTGATGAAGAGCAACTGCAAACCTGGTTAAATACAGTACTTGAAGACGAGCGACTTGCAGAGAGTTTAGTTGAAGATCGTGCCTTGCAGGAGCAGGAAATCACTGTGCGCCTTGTCGACCGTGACGAGAGCCAACAACTAAATCATCAATATCGGGGCATGAATAAGCCTACCAATGTCTTATCTTTTCCCTTTGAAGCGCCACCGGGTATTATTATGAATTTACTCGGGGATTTAGTGATTTGTGCGGATATCGTGGCACAAGAGGCTAAAGAGCAAAACAAACCTCTAATGCATCATTGGGCACATATGCTGGTGCACGGAACCCTGCATTTACAGGGCTTCGACCACATTGAAGACGATAACGCGGAACAAATGGAAAGCATGGAAATTGTCATCTTGCGTAAATTAGCAATTGACGATCCCTACCAAAATCATTAATGATACCTTCAAACCGATTTTGCACACCAAGATACAACTAACAAAACAAATGAGATCATGAGCGAAGACAACCCCCCATCTACTAGCGGCTCTGCTAACAAAGGCTGGCTAGACAAAATCGTCCAGTCCTTTACCGGAGAGCCGAGAAACAAAGAAGAACTATTTGAAGTGATCAACGACGCTCAAATGCGTGAGTTAATCGACCCGGAAACCAGAGAAATGATCGAAGGTGTGATGGGCGTCAGTGAAATGCGCGTGCGGGACATTATGATCCCCCGGGCACAGATGATGACGATCGAAGTAGACGAAACCGTCGAGCAATTTTTACCCACTATGCTCGAATCTGCCCACTCCCGATTCCCGGTTATCAACGAAGATAAAGACCACATTGAAGGCATACTGCTGGCCAAAGATTTACTCGAGTATGCCTTTGTGCCTGGTAAAGTATTTGAGCTGAAAAACATCTTACGACCAGCGGTGATTGTACCGGAAAGTAAGCGGGTTGATGCCTTACTCAGAGAGTTTAGGCAAAAACGTTATCATATGGCGATTGTGGTAGATGAATACGGCGGCGTCTCTGGTTTGGTCACGATTGAAGATATTCTGGAGTTAATTGTTGGCGAAATCGAAGACGAAACTGACGTGGAAGAAAACCCTTTTGATGGCATTCGTCCGCTGAATAAATATACCTACTCCGTTAAAGCACTTACTCCCTTAGATGATTTCAACCAGTTTTTTGAAAGCAATTTTGATCAGGAACAAGCGGACACCATTGGTGGTATCGTGCTTAAAGCCTTTGGACACATGCCCGCTCGTCATGAAAAAGTCTCGATTCAGGGGATCCTATTTACCGTCAGCAATTCAGACAAACGTCGCTTGATACAGTTGAAAGTCACCCTGCCGAATAACGACGAATAAGCGTTGACATAATACTATGTCGAGCCGTTCATCCTTTGTTTTAGCACTACTCTTAGGTGCCAGCCTGACGCTGGCTTATGCCCCTTTCTCTTTCTGGCCACTTGTGCCAATTGCTTTAGCGGGCTATCTCTACCTCCTATCCAAAGCTGAACCCGAGCAGGTTTTTAAGCTTGGTTTTAGTTTTGGCTTAGGCTGGTTTGGCGCAGGGATAAGCTGGATACATGTCAGCATTGCTGATTTTGGTGGACTTCCGCTGATCGCCTCTATAGGCTTAATGCTATTACTGTGCAGTTACCTTGCCTTGTTCCCGGCTTGTGCCAGTAAATTCCTTAAAAAGTACTTTGCCTCCGGCCTTTGGCCTTTGGCCCTGCCTTTTATTTGGCTGATTGTCGAAAGCTTGCGCGGGTGGCTTCTCACTGGATTTCCCTGGTTATCCCTGGGTTACAGTCAATTATACAGCCCGCTTTCCGGTTGGTTTCCGGTTGTTGGTGAGTTTGGTGTCAGCGCGCTGCTTGTATTGTTGGCTGCGGCATTGGCAGTCTGGTTGCCCCAGAAAAAATATCTGGCCAGTGGATTATTGAGCAGCATCACCCTGCTCAGTGGTTGGGTGCTTGAGCAACATCAATGGTCTGTACCTCATGGAAAGCCGGTCGCCGTAGCCATGGTGCAAGGCAATATTAAGCAAGAATTGCGCTGGGCACCAGAGCAAGACCAGCCTACCATGCAAAAATATAAGGCGATGACCGAGGATCATTGGGATAACCAAGTCATCATTTGGCCTGAAGCCGCTATTCCGCAACTTGAAACCATGGCCGGTGATTATATTGCAGAGATGGACAAGTTGGCCGTCGACAAACAGGTAGGCATGATCAGTGGAATTGTCAATTACAACTTTGAAACCCGTGAAGCCTATAACAACCTCATTGTTTTTGGCGCAAAAAACAAGGGCGATACCCAGGGACACTATCACTATAAGCATGCTAACCGTTTTGCCAAGCACCACTTGCTGCCGATAGGCGAGTTTATTCCCATGGAAGACTGGTTGCGAGGCTTAGCCCCCATCTTCGATTTACCCCAGTCATCTTTCAGCAGAGGTGACTATCAGCAAGCCAATTTACTCGCTAATGGCTATCATTTTACTCCGGCCATTTGCTTTGAAATAGCCTTTCCCTCGCAAATTTCTGCCAATCTAACTGCAGATACAGACTTTATTATCACGGTGAGCAATGACGCCTGGTTTGGTCGCTCACATGGTCCGGCACAACATCTGGAAATTGCTCAGGCCAGAGCCAAGGAGTTTGGCTTACCGGTGCTGCGTGCAACCAATACCGGCATCACGGCCTTTATTGATCATCGAGGCAATATTCAAAGCCGCTTACCCCAATTTGAAGCCGCAGTGTTAAGTGACCACATTCAGCGGGTGACAGGTACCACTCCCTATCGTTATTTTGGCAACCTTCTTGCGTGGCTAATTACCGCTATTGGATTTGTGACAGCCTTGTGGCTGCGAGCTAAATCTAAGGGCTAAATTACTGCAATCTTTTGTATTAAAAGACATTTTTGCTTGTTATGCTGACTGCTAACCATCGTTTTTTAAGGCCTAACTGCTATGCTACATTCCTTGCCCTCGTCAATTAAAGTTATTTTACTTGGTTTTAGCCTTACTTTTCATCTGGCTTATTGGCACAACCTTATATGTAAAAGCAGATAGCTTAATTGATGTCGACAACGGTCGCACCGTGACTCAACCCTTGGTGGTGATCGAAGATGGCAAGGTTGCTCAGCTTGGCCAGCAAGGGGATATACTTATTCCAGAAGGCGCGCAGATAATCGATCTCAGTGGCCATACTATCTTACCCGGCCTAATCGACATGCACGTTCACTTAACCAGTGAAGCGACTAATCATGGCTACAAACGCTTAGGCGTGTCCCTACCTAGAAGTACAATTTATGGGGTAAAAAATGCAAAGCAGACACTGCTTGCAGGTCTTGGCGGAAGTCAAATAAGCCTGGGCCCAATATAAAATCAGATAGTTAAATGCAAAATTACAGCTCGCCAGCGCCAGGAAGAAGAAGTGATCTTTAGCGCAATAGCCCATAGGCAATTTCTTAAGCTCAATATAGGCCCACATCAACACTGCGGCTAAAGCAAAGCGATACACCAACGACACCTGGGGTTCGACCACGCCCAACTGAAACTCAATCGCCAACCAGGTAGAGACCCAGATCAATACCGTTGCCACATACAGCAATATACTTGTAATTTTTCATCTCCTTATACCAAGCCACCTAGATATCTACTCACTCAGAGATGGATTAAATTGTCTTAATCGCGGCGTGTTTTTGCGGTACTAATGGCTTTTCAAGCCTAAGCGAATTTGGCATCGCCCTTCGGGAATGATTGGTATTAGTCACAATAGTATTTTCTGGCACATTTTTTACCCCCCTACTTTGTAAAGCTAACATACCGTTAAATAACAATAACGCCTGCGCAGATAAAAGAGACCGCATTATGCACATCCCAACCTTGTTTAAACCTAAGCTGTAGCTATATTTCATGAAAAGTGACAATGAATTTCTATCTACGTCGTAAATTAGACCTATAATTTCACAGAGGCTAAA
>JAWUXW010000021.1:0-17755 GCA_034111125.1 Paraglaciecola sp. | reverse complement strand
AAACGGTGTTGAGCCAAATGACGGCACAAATATAACAAATGAAGACCGAATGCCTTCAAGTAAGTTAAATTTCACAATGTCCTGACCTGTACTAAGCTCGTTATTGAATTTTGATGCAGATTGCCGCCTCATAGCACACCCCCAGCTTGCTCAAATGCCGCCAAAAATTCCGCGAAGATAGGACTTAGAACATAAAAAACAACATGGCCCCCGTAGTGCAGCGCAATACAGCGCCGCTCTGGCTTTGAAATACTATCGAAATATACAACGCCGACATCTTCAAGCACCATATTAAAAACACCGCCCAACTTTTTTACTTCATCATGCCCAGTTAGCTGCCCTACAATCTTAATTTTCATAATCTATTAGCCTGTTATCTGGTTTTTAGCGTTGGAATAGCAGGGCAGTTGCAACCGCCCTGCTACAGGCTAAAAACTGGTTGATTAACATCCGATTAAGCTTTGGTTCAGAAAAAAGCGATTAAAGTTTAACCACTAACCGCAAAGAGAACACATCACAAAATGGAGATTTAGGAGCGTTACAACTCAGGCCAGAGAGTGCGAACAGACGACCTGAGCAGCAACGCCTAAGTAAGATAACGTATTCGAGGCGTGTACGTAAACCCACTGTAAACGTTGATTTTCCTTGACGGGTTAACTATGCTCCTTAAGCGAACAAAAAAACTAATGTACACAGAGAGTGCGAAAATGTATAAAACCAATGACCTATTAGACAGGCTTAAAGCCAGTTACCACCTGCCCTCCGACTATGCCACCGCCAAGAAATTAGGCATCTCACGTCAATCTGTCAGCAATTACCGCTGCAACCGCAAGTCCTTAGAAGATAAGCTTGCTGTGCAAGTGGCTGAGCTTTTAGGGCTTCAGCCCTTTGTGATTATGGCCTCTATGCGCGTTGAACGGGCCGAACGCACCCGCGACGAAAGTGCGATTTCTTTCTGGCAAGATTACGCAAATATGGGCGAGAATTCGACAATGTGTCATACAATCAAAAGCGCGCCAGACCCCGCCATGTCTGACTTATAGCGCATTTATCTTATTTATCGTATTAACCATAATATACATTATAGGAATAAACCTATTATTTAAATTGGGGAGTAATTTGACGGCGTTTTGATAATCCAAGCCTTAGACTGAATTGATCCAGTTAACATTGGTAGACGCCAGGCCATGGTATGATTGACTTACAGGACAATTGGTCTATTTCACAAACGACGTTTGCAAACTTGATGCTAAATTCTCATTAAAAATACATGAGCTGTTTGATTGACTTTAATACAAGTTTCAATCAATACAATCATTAAAGATAGCTTGCTGTTTATTAAGGCTTAATGATTGTTTTTTAGCTCGCTCTATCAAACGAATGTCGGCAGTAAATGAGGAACCGACACCAGGCCAATAGAATTCACCTTTTGCGTGGCACAGAGTAATAATAAAAGGTGTTTTTGATTGATTAATCGATTCACCTTTTTCGGTGTACATAACATAAGCGATGCTTTTATTAAGGCTTCCCCGATACGATTCAAGTACCTGCGCATGTAGTGTCACTTTTTGTTCAAAGTACTCACTTTGAGCATCTGAATTACTAATATCTGATATTTCTACTGAAGTGACCCGTATTAATGCTGCATAAGGGGTATTCAACAATGCTTTCTTTAAGGCGTCTGATTGCACTAATAATTTTTCTTCAGTGAGAGTTTTGCCTCGATTAAAGTTAGTGCAGGAGAAAAATAGCACTATGACAATTAGCAAACTAAACATTCTAAACATTCTAAGATCCCTCAAAAAACGCAGACTAATCTTCCTTACCAGCATTTGCTGCATATTTGGTATAGGTCGGTAGTTTAACCCCTTTCGAATCAAAGCCGCTCGGAATTACAAAATCATTCCAAACAGAAAGAGGATATTTCTTTATTTGTACCATATCTCCTTGGTTTCCACCTAGCATAAATAAATATTTACCATCCTTACTTTGTCCTACGACAAAAGCAACATGTCCACCGCCTCGACGAGTTTTCACTGCTATTGAGCCATAGATGGGAGCTGATATTTTCTTCCCAAAATTAGACCATGATTTTGCACGGAAAGCACTTGCAACCGCATCATAGCCCCCCTCTTTCATAACCCATGCTACAAAAGATGCACACCATGCATTACTTCCACCTGAATCATCTGTCCCCCAGAATTTTGATGCCTTAAAGTATTTTAATATCTCCGGATTCGCCTGCTTACCAGCGATTTCGGCTTCACCGATTTCTTTAAAGGCGAGAGCCATCCACGGAACCTTTTGGTTTAGTTTGACGTAATCATTCATGTTACTGTACCTAACAGATTTCAATAAAGAATTATTATAGCTTTAGTTTTAAGGTCGAGTGGTTTTATGTCAATGATTTTTTTCGGTTCATGTTCAATGCTCATAGAGTGATAACAGTTAGCACCCAGCGATGGATTGCAAAGGTCCTCAATGCAGCGCAAAACTTAGACGATCTTCGGTCACCTCCTGGAAATAGACTTGAACCATTGAAAGGCAATTTTAAAGGCTTTCACAGCATTCGTATTAATTCACAATGGCAAATTGTATTCAGTTGGGATGTCAATTCAGCAAATGAAGTCCACATTGTGGACTACCATTAATATTTAAGAGGTGACTTATGATTCCTACAAATAGAACAGCAACACATCCGGGCGTTATCTTGCTTAAGGAGTTTCTCGAACCTCTTAATTTAACTCAAAAAGCTCTTGCTATGCACGTTGGAGTCCCTGTGCAGCGGGTTAATGAAATTGTTCGCGGTAAACGAGGCGTTACTCCCGAAACTGCTTGGTTACTTTCAGAGGCTTTACGTACTACCCCAGAATTTTGGCTCAATCTACAAGCTATTCACGACTTATCCGCCAATCGACCAGAGCATCATCTTCAACCTTTGATCACAATCGGCATGTAATCGGGTAGACAGAGGTCTCTAACCTCCACAACTCCCTGCACCGAAGCGTCAGCCCGAACGATTCCGCACACGACGGCATGGATGCAGAAGATAGGACCAAGCAGGATGCCATAGTCGAGGGCGTTTCACTTGGGATCGTGAAGCGCAATCCAACCATCACGTAATGAATAAAGCCCTTCGGGTTTTAAGTAATCAAGCGACAGAGCTTGGATTGATCCCCGGAGTTTTAGCTCCTAATCGGCGTATTAGCCTGACCGTCGGCTTACTGCTATTAGGTATCGTTCATCAAGCAGGATGGCTACGTCTGCAATTGGCAAAGCCTGTGTAAAAACTCCAATGACCAAATTAATTACGCAATGCTACGTAAAATGTGTATTTGACTGGTTAGAAAACTTGGTCAAATTTTAATGTAAGAAGCATATTTACATCTGTTCTCGTTTAAATAATGGCTTGAAAATAGTTTTCACACAGGCTGGGCACTAACGTGGCTGCTGCAGGACTGAGAGATCAGCCGTCTGTCAGATAGCACATGTGACGCTTGTAAAGCCGTTTCTCGTTCAACAAGAGTGTAGGTAGAAAATATTAGCATTTTCATATATTGTTAGAATAACAGAGGCCTTGTATAGCAATGCCTGTGGAGTGAATATGCAATTTTATTACAAGTGACGCGAACAAAAAACAAACAGATTCAAGTAATGATCCAGCACTATCTCTGCAAGGCTGATAATGATCCAGTCCAATGCCTGCAAAAGATCAAAAAGAGTCTTTGCAAACCTATCAAAAAAACCTTGGAAATCAATAACGGAAGATCCAGCCTTATAATTGGATTATCAGTTTGTTATAATCAGGGAAAGCCAACGATGGTGTTTTGCCATCAAAGGGTGTTATCTGCTAAGTTTGCCGGGCAATACTTAGCAATTAATTTACTCTGTTTTTCTAACACGTTCTAAGGCGTTATAAGACAAATACGTCATGATCGTGCCAGTTGTGAGTTTTTCAGGCTTTGGCATTATCCCCGGAAATAGCTCATGTAAAACATCCGGTATTTCTAAACCAAGTTAACCACCAAGCGCAATGGCACTCAACTCAAGGTTAAGTGATGCGATATCAAAGTGTTCAGAGAGGTCATTAAATACTTCAATTACTTTCTTCATTGAAGCGATCTTCAGCGTTGCTATTCGGCGGCAACGAAGTGGACTGATAGCGTACGCTACGCTAAGGGTCTTCCATGTCATGTGTGACAATCAATAAAGAATATAGACCGTGCGTTTTTTGACCATTATGGGCGATGATTTTAAATATTTAGTCAGATGTTTTGGCCTTTAAGTAAGCTATTTTTAACACCATAGTGGAACGATATTGGTGGGCGCTGGTTCAAGCTGCCTGAGGTCTATACTAACCTAATAATTCCCCTGCAATACCCTGCCCGCTATGGCCATCACCTACACTATTATGAAATTACTCATTTGAAAGCTACCAACAGCTCGTTTACGCTTAGGTGCTCGGTATTCAATTTCTTCTTTTCCCTCCAAAGGAAGTCAGTCCCTTGCATTGAGTGGGAATGTAAAAAGTGAAGGTTGGATGTTGCATATCATTACCAATGCACAAAGAGAGATTAGTAAAGGTTCCAGGTGCTTTTATTGATTGCGTTCTAATACGAAATAGATAATCGTTAGGGATATCTTTTATTTGTAACACTTTTTAACCTGACTTTGATTTATAAGTAACACTTTTAACCTAACTTTGATTTATAAGTAAAAAATGACTACATATTTATCAAAAGATCATTCATGATGTCGCCCCTCCTGCTTTTTGCAGTTTTTTGAGAGGTGAAATTAATTGCCAAATGCCCAAATTATGAAAATTTTATTATAAATAATAAGAAGTGAGGATCCATGAAGCAACATACCATCAGTTTGTTTTTGACTTTAGCTGCGTTTTGGCTACTCAATTCAGGTCTCTATAGCACACTCATTTTGCTACTCGGAGCCGCTTCTATTGTTTTAGTGTTAATTATTTCACGTAAAATGGATGTGGTGGATCATGAATCTCAACCCTTACATTTGAATAGTAATATCTGTGGCTATTTTTTGTGGCTAATCAAAGAGATCATTCAAGCTAATATCACCGTGGTAAAACACATTTGGCTGGGCAATGACAGCATATCATCAACATTAAGAACAATTAAAATCACTCAGAAAACTGACATGGGAAAAGTTATCTACGCCAATTCCATTACCTTAGTTCCAGGAACGGTTGCAATCGACCTCATTGACGACGAAATGGTTGTACATGCCCTACTCTACAAGGATCTTGAATCACTTGAAGCCGGTGAGATGGATCGCCGAGTTAGTTTGTTGGAAAGCTAATGATAATTGCTGCCACACTTGCCATATTTGTCGCCATGATTTTAGCCATCATACGCGGGATTGCTGGGCCGACACTGTATGATCGTATTTTAGCGGTTAATATGTTCGGCACTAAAACCGTACTACTGATTTCTTTATTGGGCTTTGTTATGGGCCGACCTGAATTTTTGGATATCGCTATTGTTTATGCACTTATCAACTTTATCAGTGTAATTGGCGTTTTACGCTACTCAGATACTGATCAATTTAAGCATATTCCTTCTAATAAAAAATCGACGGAAAAGGAGTTATAAGTGGATATTGTTATAACAATTGTCAGTGGCTTGTGTTTATTTATCGGTAGCTTTTTATGTATTTCAGGTGCTATCGGTATTTTGCGTTTTCCTGACTTTTATACTCGTATACACGCAGTTGGCGTAACGGATACCTTGGGCGCTGGCATGATTTTAATCGGTCTGATGATGCACAGTACTGATTTTTTAGTGTTTTCCAAGTTAGTTATGGTGCTGCTATTGACCTTGTTAATTAGTCCCACAACAAGCCATGTCCTGGCTAAAGCGGCTTTGCATAATGGCTTAATGCCAGATTCGAGCCCAAACGGTCCTGAACAAAGCAAAAACAAAGAGGCTGCCTCATCGAATCCTTAATTGATATTGTCCTATTAAGTTTAATGGTGGTGGTGGCTATTGCCATCATTCGAATGAAAGATCTGTTCGCTGTCGTAATGCTCTCAGGTATTTACAGTTTATTGTCGGCAAGTTTTTTTGTTGCTATGGACGCAGTTGACGTTGCCTTTACTGAAGCAGCAGTTGGTGCGGGTATATCAACGTTGCTAATGTTAGTCGTCATAACAATGACTGGACACAAAGAAAACACAACACGACATAAGCCCTTACCAGCGCTAATCGCTGTAGTCATAACCGGTGGCCTGTTGATTTACGGCACCTTAGATATGCCCTATTTTGGCTCCGCAGATGCCCCCATCCATAGTCATGTTGCATCTCGGTATGTTACTGATTCAATGCAAGAGATTGGTGTGCCTAATATCGTAACGTCGGTGCTGGCAAGTTATAGAGCATTTGATACATTCGGTGAGGTGGTGGTTATTTTTACTGCCGGTATTGGCGTATTGGCACTGTTAGCAGTAGCTCGCCGCCCAGAAGATGTTGAAGAAATCGACTCGATTAATGACTCTATGCATGAGCAGCATCTTGTTATTCGTATCGTCACTAAAATGTTGATCCCTTTTATTTTGTTATTTGCACTATACGTTCAATTTCATGGCGATTTCGGTCCTGGTGGTGGTTTTCAGGCCGGTGTAATCTTCGCCGCAGCTATTATTTTATATGCGATGTTGTTTGGTTTAAGCACTGCACGAAAAGTCATTAATCAAGGCTTTATTCACTTAATTGCTGCTGTTGGCGTGTTGATATACGGCAGTGTTGGTATTGCCTCAATGCTCAATGGTGGGAACTTTCTTGATTACAATGTACTCGCCATCGATCCCATTGCCGGCCAGCATTTGGGCATTCTGCTAATTGAATGGGGTGTTGGCTGTACGGTTGCTTCAACCATGATAATTATATTTTTTAACTTCGCTGGTCGCAGAGAAATGCAGCAGTATAATGAAAATAAACTCAATAAAAGTTAGGGATCATCATAGATGTTAATGGGACTTTTTAATGACTGGATTGTTGTCATACTGATGATGATCGGGTTATACATAGTAATTGCTCATGGTAACTTAATTAAGAAACTCGTTGGCTTAACTATTTTCCAAACTTCTGTATTCATATTTTACATCAGTATGGCAAAAGTCGACGGTGGCACAGCCCCGATTTTATCCGACGATATCGTTCAATACTCCAACCCTTTGCCTCATGTCTTAATTCTCACAGCTATTGTTGTTGGTATTGCTACAACCGCTTTAGGTTTGGCACTCGTTGTTCGCATAAAAGAATCTTATGGCAGCATTGAAGAAGAAGAAATTCAACTTCAAGACAATGAAATCAAAGATGAGAGTAAGGAAGAGGCACAACCATGATAAACCATCTTCCTGTTTTGATAGTCGTTATACCGCTTATGGCTGCGCCTATTTGCTTGTTATTAAATCGTCCTAAGCTTGTTTGGTTGTTTTCGTTGTTCGCCAGTACTTTGGTATTTTTAATCAGCATTTCATTACTACAACAAGTGATGGATTCTGGTGTGATCAGTTACGACCTAGGTGGCTGGCAAGCTCCTTGGGGGATTGAATATCGAATTGATAAGCTTAATGCCTTTCTTCTGTTAATTATTTCAGCAATTAGTACCATTGTTTTGTTTGCAGCCCAAACGAGTATTGAAAAAGAAATACCCAAAAACAAGCACACTTTATTTTATATTTTATATCTGCTATCACTCACTGGCATGTTAGGTATTGTCACCACAGGTGATGCGTTTAATGTTTTTGTATTTTTAGAAATATCTTCACTCTCAGCTTATGCCTTGATCGCTATGGGTAAAGATAGACAGGCCCTTTGGGCATCGTATCAATACCTTATTATGGGAACGATTGGTGCCACGTTTATTTTGATTGGTATTGGCTTGATGTATCAAATGACCGGTACTTTGAACATGGAAGATCTCTCCCAACGACTGCCCGAAGTAGCGCAAACACGGACCGTATTTACCGCTTTTGCCTTTGTTATTGTTGGCATATGTTTAAAGTTGGCCCTGTTCCCGCTTCATCTATGGTTGCCTAATGCCTACGCTTACGCTCCATCTATTGTCACCGCATTCTTCGCTGCAACCGCCACAAAGGTTGCCGTTTATTTACTTATTAGGTTTACATTTTCGATTTTTGGATTGTCGTTTTCTTTTACACACCTACCCTTGCAAACCTTATTTATCGTGCTTGGCTTAGTCGGCATTTTTGTTGCTTCAGTGGCCGCAATCTATCAAAGTAATATTAAACAGCTATTTGCCTATTCGAGTATCGCGCAAATTGGCTATATGATTGTTGGTTTTAGCGTTGCTACCGTATCGGGATTAACTGCCACCTTATTGCATTTGTTCAACCACGCCTTGATGAAAAGCGCTATTTTCTTAGCCTTGGGTGCTGTGGTGTACAGAGTAGGTAACGTTCAATTAAGTAGTTTTTATGGTTTGGGTCGGCAAATGCCACTAACGATGGCTGCGATTGTGGTCGGTGGTTTGAGTTTAATCGGCGTTCCCCTAACCGTGGGCTTTGTAAGCAAATGGTATCTGCTATTGGCATTACTTGAACAGGGTTGGTGGCCGGCTGCTGTACTTGTTTTGCTAGGATCATTACTAGCCGTGGTTTATGTTTGGAAAGTCGTAGAGGCCGCGTATTTCAAAGAGCCCTTAGCGACTGCAACTCCCGTTAAAGAAGCACCAATGACATTTATAATCCCTATTTGGATACTAATAATTGCCAACATTTATTTTGGTATAGATACACGCCTTAGCGTCCAGGTGGCAGAAGCGGCCGCTCAGAGTTTGTTTGGGGCGGCACTATGAACCTTTCTTTAGAGCTGATGTTGCAACTGTGTATTATTGTACCGTTGCTGAGCACCTTCCTAATTATTGCTACTGGAAGCAAAGCAAACCTTCGAGAAGGCGTGACAATCACCAGCTGTTTAATATTAATCTATTTAACAGCTAACCTATACCAGGGGCTTTCTCAGGGGGAATCCATTAGTGCTTTCTGGTGGGAACTTTTACCCGGTTTAACAGTGAGCTTTGATATTGAACCTCTAGGCATGCTGTTCGCTTTAATTGCCAGTTTTCTGTGGCTTGTCACCACATGTTATGCCATTGGTTATATGCGCAGTCACCATGAAAAAAATCAAACGCGTTTTTATACTTGTTTTGCCATTGCTATTGGTGCGGTGATGGGCCTCGCTTTCTCAGCGAACCTGTTTACCTTGTTTATTTTTTATGAAGTATTGACCTTATCGACTTATCCTCTGGTGACCCATGCAGGCACCGAAAAGGCCAAAAAAGGTGGGCGTACTTATCTCGGCATTCTACTTGGCACCTCAATCGTATTTTTTCTGTTCGCTATCGTCGGTACGTGGTTTGTCGCGGGCACATTAGATTTTAAACTTGGTGGTATTTTCTCTGATGATGTAGATAAAACCATTGCTGGCATTTTGTTGGTACTGTTTGTGTTTGGCATCGGTAAAGCGGCTATTATGCCCTTTCATCGCTGGTTACCTGCCGCTATGGTAGCACCGACCCCAGTTAGCGCCCTGTTACACGCCGTTGCGGTGGTAAAAGCCGGTGTATTTACTATTTTAAAAGTCTGTGTTTTTATTTTCGGCATAGATTTATTAGCGATTTTGCCCACCACACAATCTTTACTCTATTTAGCTGGCGCTTCCGTTTTACTCGCTTCGATTATCGCCATGCGTCAAGATAATTTAAAAGCACGTTTAGCTTATTCAACTGTCAGTCAATTGGGTTACATCACAATTGGTGCTCTATTGGCTACCTCATCCGGTGTCATTGGAAGCTCAATGCATATAGCTACCCATGCCTTTGGTAAAATTACTCTGTTCTTTTGTGCCGGTGCTATTTTAGTTAGCCTACATAAATCAAAAATAAGTGAAATGCGCGGTATTGGTTTGCAAATGCCGGTGACAATGATCGCGTTTTTTATTGCCAGTTTAAGCATTATTGGGGTACCACCAACGGGTGGCACATGGAGCAAGTGGTATTTGATGATGGGTACTATAGAAACCGAGCAATGGGTATTAATGGTGATTTTGATGCTGAGCTCTTTGCTTAACATTGCTTATTTGTTACCTATCCCCTTTCACGCTTTCTTCTCCAAACCCCTTGAAAATAAAGAATCGAGTCAAGGGGCGGAGAACAGCGCGGGCTCGGCAATGATATTCACAAGAGCAGCGATACAAGAAGCACCAACAGCTTCATTAATTGCCATTGTTATTACCACCTTCGGTTGCTTAACTTTATTTGTTTATCCGCAACCCCTATTTGAGTTGGCCTCAGCTATTTTGACCGGCGGGAAATAATCGATGAAAGCAGAGAAAAAATACCTATTTGACGATCCTAAAAACACCAAGCGTGTTTTACTGTTTCTCTACATCAGCTGTGCCTTGTTGGTGATTTTGGATTTTGTTATCCACCGTCATATTGCTCACGACTGGGAAAATGTATGGGCCTTCTACCCCATTTACGGCTTTGTTGGTTGCTCGATACTTGTCTTTGTTGCCACCTGGATGCGAACATTTCTTATGCGTGATGAAAATTACTACGATAAACAAGACTCAACAAAGGTAGATGCTCACCATGTGGATGATTGAATTACCTGCGTTTGTACCATTTTTTATTGGCGCCTTATTTGCTGCTTTCACTCGAGGTGCTTTGCGCAACGCGTTGATGCTTGCGGTACCGATAGTCAGTGCTATACATCTATGGATGTTGCCAGAAAGCGTAAATGTGCAATTTGCTTTTCTGGAGTATCAACTCATCCCTTATCGAGTAGATAAGCTAAGTCTAATGTTTGGCTATGTATTTCATATTGCGGCACTGATTGGCATCATTTACTCTTTGCATCTAAAAGATACCGTACAACAAGTGTCTGCAATGTTGTATGCAGGCAGCGGTCTAGGCGCTGTTTTTGCCGGTGATTTGTTAACCTTGTTCGTTTTCTGGGAATTATTGGCCTTTACTTCAGTGTTCCTTATCTGGGCTCGCAGAACACAACGTTCTTATACTGCCGGCATGCGCTATCTCATTATTCAAGTGTTATCAGGTGTCATACTACTGGTCGGTACTCTGTTTTATGCTGCGGAAAACAATACCTTAGAGTTTAGTTATATTGGTTTAGAAGGTGTGGGGGGATGGCTTATCTTCATTGCCTTTGGTATCAAGTGTGCATTCCCGATTGCCCATAACTGGTTAACCGATGCCTACCCGGAAGCCACTGTAACCGGAACTGTATTTCTCAGCGCATTCACCACTAAGGTGGCCGTTTACGCCCTGGCACGTGCCTATCCTGGAACAGAATTACTGGTCTATATTGGTGCTGCCATGACCTGCTTCCCCATATTTTTTGCTGTTATTGAAAATGATTTACGCCGAGTTTTGGCCTATAGCTTGATAAACCAAGTAGGCTTCATGGTGGTCGGTATAGGCATCGGCACGGCGCTTGCTATCAATGGCGCAGTCTCTCATGCCTTTAACGATGTGATTTTTAAAGGCTTGTTGTTTATGTCTATGGGCGCAGTCTTGCACATGACCGGCAAAATCAATGGCTCTGAGCTGGGTGGTTTGTACAAAACCATGCCTAAGACCACGATACTGTGCATTATCGGCGCCGCTTCCATTTCAGCCTTTCCTTTGTTCAGTGGTTTTGTTAGTAAATCAATGGTTATGTCTGCGGCCCTTGAGGAAGGGTATGACTATATTTGGCTAATGTTACTGTTTGCATCAGCTGGGGTGTTTCATCACGCTGGGATAAAAATCCCCTACTTCGCCTTTTTTGCCCACGATTCAGGCATTCGAGTGAGTGATCCGCCCAAAAACATGTTACTGGCAATGGCTATATCAGCAGGTCTTTGTATTGCCATTGGTATCTACCCACAAGCCTTATACTCTGTGTTGCCCTATGACACAGGTTACAATCCTTACGATGCTACTCATGTGTTGGCTCAGACACAATTGTTGTTCTTCTCGGCCCTGGCTTTTGTTTGGCTTAACCTCAAAGGGTTTTACCCGCCAGAACTTCCCTCTACCAATCTTGACTTCGATTGGCTTTATCGCCGGGTGGTTCCTGGTGTTATGCAAACTATGTTTAGTAAAATTTGGCAAGCAGATCGCGCACTACGCGAAGGGTTTAAGTCGAAACTGACTCTGGGCTTATCTTTTATTTCAGGAAGAGATAACCGAACCAGCCGCTTTCTATCGCAAAACTATCCATCAGGAAGTATGGCTATGTGGGTTGCAGTAGTGTTAGCGACGTATTTGTTACTTAGCTTTATTCACTAAGCCCCGGTGTAGTAGCCGGGCAGCTTACTTTTCCCTTGAAGGTTTGTCTTTTGCTTGGGACTCAATCAGATACAGCGTTTGATTATCGTTCTCGAGCTGGCTTTGTCGCTTTTCCCTTGGGTACAGTTATATCCAATAATTGACTAATGTTGCCTGGATTCTCTCGTACCCTAGTCATCTATCTGCAGATAGTCTGTGGACGCTCCTAAAATCGCAGATGAACAGCATCTCGACGACTGCTGGCATAATCGTAAAGGACAACAATGGGCCTAGTGTTTATTGAGGCCAGTCTGCCTCTGGTGTAATAAAACCAATTAAAGCTGATGGATTTTTCTTCACCATTAACCTTTTATACCATTCCTCCTTGATATGTGATCAACTCAGAAGGCGCTGGTGCGTTTCATAGCAAAGCGTAACGTTGAAGGAATGCTGATTACCTTCAAAGACGTTGTAATGCAGCTAGGGATCTTGCCAGTCCTTCCCGAAGGGCGATACCCAAGGTCGCTTACACTTTAGCCGTTAGACGGGTAAAAAAACCGCGATTACGCCAACTTTATCCATCGCTGAGTGAGCAGATATCTAGGTGGATTGGTATTATGCTGTATCACCAGCCTGAACTGCTAGTTGGCTGTTCAGCCGTTAACGTATTCAGTCACAAATTAGTGCAGGAACTGCTGTTTATACTGGATACTAATTAGGTGTGAGATATTGATAGATATTAAATCCGAGAAAAAGTATCGGTTGATGAATTAAATAGATAACTAAGGAATGTTTGCCTAGATATGACAAACCACCTGAAAACCTATTATGCTTGATGCGTAAAGCAAAGATATTATGATGAGCGACAAATATCCCAATCAGTACCACCCCAAACCAAGGAATAAAGCTAACTAAATCTACAGTATGCTTTGGAATACCGATATTCGCTACGGCCCATTGCCAGATGGGCTGGATACCCAAGTAACCTGTCAGATACGCAACTATAATACCTGCCCCTACAACTAAAGCAGTACTTGGTATACTTAAAAATAACAGAGAGATGGGCAGAGCGACGGCAATAAAATGAATAATTCCAAAGTACACCCACTGCTGAGGATACATATACAAACTACCCAGGCTAATTAGCAGGGCCGTGACGGCTAATTTGGCAACGCTAATACCGAATTTATTCCAACGAATGCCCTGTGCGTAAGCCAAATAACTGCTCATCCCCATAGATAACAAGAATCCACTAACGATAATCACTCTGAAGATTCGCCACTCAAGGTCCGCGCTAGTATTGTAACTGGCATATCCGAACAGGTTTAAGTCGAATCCAAAGTGAAAAATTATCATCAGTACGATTGATGCGCCGCGAATAACATCTACCTCGAATATACGTCCTAACATTTAGATGAATTTGTATCGGGCGTTAAATTACTTTTCATGATCTTTCAGCCATTCATTCAATAACTTAATCTGGCCACACTTATAGGCTGCGTAGGTTATGCGTAACGAATTTGATAATATCTCACTGTCTGTCCAACCGGTTTTATCAGCGATTTCTTCGTAACAACTCATCGCCAAAGGCGTGACATATCCTCTGACCTGTTTTTTCCCTAGTTCTTTTTGGCGTTGGCGAAAGCGTCGTTGTTTTTCGGCATTGGGATTAATTTTCAGTTTATTCATATTATAATTTACGTAGTTAAAGCATCCTATATAGTCTATCACTGTAACAGTGATGAAAAAAAGTCACTGTTCAGAGTTGTTTAGCTTACACGTGTACGCTAAATTAGCGCCCTTGATACATAAAGGCATAACATCGATGACAGAACAACAATCCAGTTTTACCCGAGAAGAACTATTAGCCTGTAGTCGCGGCGAACTTTTTGGCCCAGGTAATAGCCAACTGCCCGCCCCTAATATGTTGATGATGGATCGCATTGTCGAAATATCTGAAACCGGCGGCGAGCATGATAAAGGTTACATTGTGGCTGAGCTAGATATTCATAAGGATCTTTGGTTTTTTGCTTGTCATTTTCCAGGTGATCCGGTTATGCCCGGCTGCTTGGGCTTAGACGCCATGTGGCAACTGATTGGTTTTTTCCTCGGTTGGTGTGGAGGCCCGGGCAAAGGTCGTGCATTGGGCGTGGGTGAAGTCAAATTCACCGGACAAATTGTACCAACGGCTCAAAAAGTCACTTATCGCATAGATATGAAACGAGTTATTAAGCGTAAACTCTTTATGGGTTTAGGAGATGGCTCGGTTGCAGTCGATGGAAGAGTGATATATCAGGCCAAAGACTTGAAAGTAGGCTTGTTTCAGGACACCAGTAATTTTTAATCTAGAATCCGTAGTTGAACAGGCATTGAGGCGCAGGAAAAAATCGTTGGATCAAGGCATGAGTTGCAATAAGTGGTTGTTGCTCTTATAAAGCTCATAACGCTGAGCCAGCGGTTTTTAACCAGTCTCATTACCTGTAGCTCCTTTCTCCCTGAGGTGAGCCACAAAACAACGCTTATAATCAGATAAATCAACATGTTTAATATCGTTTCTAGCGTCAACTGCGGTGTCTAGGTTTAATCATCTTTAAAAAGATAAAGCCCCAAAAGGGGCTGTGAATTACCGAGTATTTAAACCTAAACTTCGGTCTCCGATGGCTTCTCGCCATCCTCCTAACCATTCAGAACGTGCGCCTGACGTTTGAAATGGACAATTTTCTTTTGCTCTACCTGAAATGCCCGCATGGTAACCTTTGGAATGGGCCCTGGAAAGTTTATCTCTTTTTTGTCTCTTCATTGAGTTTCCTCTTCTGACATATTTGAAAAAAACGTGCTCATTGCGAACACACTATAGAGATAGAGGGATGTGCTAATTGGTTCAATATCAAAAACCATTTATATAAACTGATTTGCATTAACTTATTGAAAAATAGATAAATTTTAATATCAATTAAATTTGAATATAAATGCCGTTTTTTGCCGCTAATTGGAATAATGAAGAATCTGAATGAATTATTTTTACCTAGACGCATTTACAGAGTATTTCGAATAATGCATTGCCCTGTAATATTTCCACAGCAACTCCCCTATTGTAGCAATTTATCTGAATATCTACTCCCTCAGCGATAGATGAAACTGGCTTTATCGCTGCCTATTTTTTGCAGTTCTCATGGTGAACCAAAGGGAGATTGGCATCGCCCTTTGATAAGGGCTTGTGAAGTCTCTAGTTACTCAGGCAAGCCGCATTCCGGTCACGTTACGCTTTGTCATTAAACTTGCCGGCATTTTCTGAATTGATCAAATATATGGGACGCTTGAGTTATTAAACTTCGTTATATTGCATCCCAGTGGTGAAATTATTAGCGGATTAGAAATTAAAAAAGCTCAGCCCGCAAACATTGCGGGCTGAGCTTTGGTCATTTCGTTTTTATAAATATGTTTATTAAGGTCTGGCTCTTAATCTTGTTCCTAGTAACAATAGGGCGAAAATAGACAGCCATCCAATACCGGCTCCCTGACGATCTAATACTTCGTCATCTAATTCACAGTCATCAATCGTTCCGCCGGGGACGGGTAACAATTTAACGGCTACTATCTTATCAATCAACTGCTCGGCTCCATCGGAGTCCAATATAAGCTCTCCCCGTATGTCTCGTGCCGGTTTTTGAACAACGGCAGTGGCAGCGATTTCGTTGGAATCGTTAATAGCATTGGCCTGCACGATGCTGAACGGCGAATCACATTGCAATAAACTGTTTATATCCTGGAATTCTTGTGTGCTATCGTCATAAACAAATCCGGCATTTCTACGGGGCGCATTGCCTACACTCGCTTCAATTTGCCCGTAACCCACCACCATTCCAGAATTATTAATAGAGGTAGCTATGCTGGCTGAGCCTACGAAAAAGTCTTCAGGAAATCGTGTTTCGCCGCTGTTTATATCATGCACAAAAAACTTGCTTCTGGTCGTACCGTTGATGGACTTAAAAGCATGCCCAACCACGATGTCCTCATTATTAATATCCGTTGCGATACTGCTAAAATATTCTTGGTTATCGATTATTTCCGACACGGTATCCCCGTCATATATGCTGGCAAATGTCGATATAAGCTCGGAGCCCTGGAATAGGAATTGACCGGATGCTAATCCCACTGCTATACCATTGTCGTTGATTGCCAAGGCTTGACTTAGGAAGATCACTTCGGGGTCGGCGTCGGTGTCGGAGCTGTCATTGGCTGTGACTTGGGCTTCGGCTTGCTCTTCGGGAGTCAGTAATATGCCCAATGCTTTGCTACTGACTACATTGCCGGCATCATCTAACTGCCAAATCATGCCTCTTTGCTGAAACGAGCCGGTAAAACCTCCACTTAGCATCACGTTTCGAAGGCACAATTCAATGGGCACATCGCCTCTTAATTCCTCATCTTCGCAATTGTCGAGTGCAGTTTGCAAACCTTCTGAGGTACTTTCGATACTGGCGACACCCACTACCTGATTGTTATTGTTTATATCGTAGGCACTGCTCAGCCCGCCGGCTTCTGTAGCAATGGGAGGTAGTTCCACTGTCGAACCATTGACAGTAGCAAAGGCACGCCGCAGAAAATCGTTTACCACATAGGTTAACTCCACCGAGCCACTATCTTCTCCGCTTTCTTCATCTATGTTCGGCAAGGTTGTGTAAGGTAAAGCATAAAACACACCTTGCCCTTCGCCTGCGGTATAACCAGCGTCATTGACTGCTCGCACCGTAGTCTCGGTACTAAAGGTATATTCATTGCTTACGTCCGATATTTGATCGTAGCCAGGAATAAACTCAGCGCTGTCTTCGCCTGCTAGATAACTGTGTAGAGCCGATATTTTTTGGAAAAGCGGATTAGGACTCGAAGCACTAGCAGCGGATATAAAATTATATAGAAGCACATAATCTGTAGCATTTGGCTGCCCTGCCATTGCCGAATTGATATCGGTCAGAATATCGATCAACGCTTGTGATTCAAAATCAATGAGTGATACATCAATAGGTGGGTTAAACGGTGTCTGTATATTCGTTGTTATTTTCCCCTCAGCACTAATCGCTGTCGGAAAATTATTTAAGCCTTTGTCGTCTAGAGGAAGCTCAACCACCCTATATTGGGCGGCTTGAACAGTTGCTGCTAATACTGAAAAGGTCAATCCGGCTACTAGCCTAGTTTTTTTCATTTAAAATCCTGCTTACTGCTGTGTTTATTGATCAAGCTTACTTTCTAATTCATCCCATCGAGAATAGACGTCTGATAACAGTTTCTGTGTATCGGTCAATTCAGCGAGTTGTAAGGATGTTGTAGCCGCGTCTTGTTTAAAAAATTCTGGGGCATTAACCACTTGCTGTTTTTCTTCAACTTGTTTTTCTAACTCCCCTATTTTGGCTGGCAACGATTCTAATTCATG
>JAWUXW010000020.1:0-19083 GCA_034111125.1 Paraglaciecola sp. | reverse complement strand
CGATTAAAGATTAGTTCCAAAAATTGGCTACACAGTGCACAGCACTTTGAACGCTCATTCAAGTTATTTGCAGGAAAAATTGCATCCGTCAAAGCAGCCTGTGAGGCCTTAGGTTACCAGCGCATTCCGAGAGTCGGGGCCCTACTGACTTAGGATGTGATTGAACATTACAAACTCCAATTCAGTCAGTCTGAATGAAAGCCATGTCAATCGATTATTATTCGACCATCCTTAAGTGTTTATAACATATAATGCTGGAGTGACTGAGCCGCCTGTAGTTCTATTGGATCGATATTTTTTTCTACTAAAGTGTACTAAAGTGGGTGTCCATATAAGTTTCTAAAGTGGGTGTCCATATAAGTTTATTGAGCGCTTACAGAGTATTAAAGTGGGTGTCCTATTAAGCTTATACTACAACTTTAATCGCCATAATCATAACTACGATGCCATTTTGGCCTACAGATAATATTCTCATGAGTGCCTGTCCCCAGTTTTTGCGATGCCATTCTGGCCTACAGACAACATTACCATGAGTGCCTGTCCCCGGTTTTGCGTTAAAAGCCCTAGTGGTTAGCTAGGGCTTTTTGTAAGCATCTGTGTTTAATACTCATTTACATTTCAGGTGTAACAGTGGATCAATTTTTTTGATGGTATTTGTACTTGTATTAATCGACCAATATTCACAGACATCTTGAATTCGACTCTTTAAAACGTCACCCTCTTTATAATATTCAACAGGGCGACGCGCCACATAAATATCTTCGCCATCAACATGATAATCATCAACCCTCGAGTCAATCACTATTTTGGGCAAGCCTTCACCATCAGAAAATAGAATATGCTTTTCATTGCGCCCTACATCCTCATAGCTATACCCACCAATTACTTCTAGTGAATAGTCTTTAACGCCCGGACCTAAAAACATACCTGCCATGAAATACAGAATGGCCGACATACCAAGTACCACCACTATCAATTGAATAACTTTACCTAACGACATTTGGAGACCCCGAATAGTTAATTAGATAATCTGTGCCTACAGAAAACCCAGCTCTGGAGGCAACATAAAAGCCACCATAAGTTTCAACATTTCGTACACCTGTCATAAATGTTCGTACTGGTGTATGAGGCTGGAAATCATAGCCCCCAGGACGAATACTAATTACTCCATCACCATCTCTAGATAAGGTTACTGATCCATGTACAAGCCAATCACCAGTTTCTGAATATGGGATTCTTCCCGAAGCAATTCCATTGTGATTAAACTCGCTCGTCTGTAACACCGTTAATTGACTAGCATCCACAGTCAGTTCAAAAGAAGGGTCATTATTTGCTCGCCATACTTCATTGGCTTCCCCTAATGTTAATCGCCCATCTTGGGTTGCCTTATTGGCTATTCCAGTTGCTGGATTCCCCTTTTGTGCAGATGCACTCTCCTTCCCATTCTCAAACTTACTCCCAGAATTCGTCAACTGCGGCGCTTGATAAACCAGTCCCCATGCATTATTCCCACCACGGCGACTAACACTGCTTTTTTTCTTCGTTTGCATACCCATAGCTACTACGTTGCTGGTAGCTGATACAATTATCGCGATAGCTTGTTCAACGATATCTGTGCCGCCACCGCCACCGCTCATTAAGAATCCACTAACAAAGCCCTCAATAAATTCATTAGAGGACCCACCATTTATCTCAATCGTTTCCATTGTTGGAGCATCTGAGGGTTCAAAACCGGTTGGGTCACTATAACGCATAGGATTATTATTCACGTATGCATAGCGGTTATAGCTTGCACTTTCGCTAGGATCAGGGATCGTTGGATCGGCGCTGAGCATTTTACCCAGAATTGGATCATATACACGACCATTCATATGGATTAAGCCAACTTCCGGCACATTTTCTTGACCGGTATAAGTTAAGTTACCCAATGAGGGTAAGGGCAGTACCTGATTGATATCACTGGTAGCTCGGTTCTTGCCCCAAACATCATAACTTTGTATTTTTACCTTTATTTGCGAGCCCGATTGAAATAAGGCACTTTGGTCAGTAATAGCAGTCACCGAGCCTAAATGATCACGGTGTAAATAATCTTGCTCTACGCTGTCAGTACCATTGTTCGGTTGATGAACTTGAAGTTGTGCAAATGGCTGACCTTGATGATAACTTCCAGCATAAATAAACATTAAATGATCAATATCACCGGTATTATCAGTAACTTTTTCATACAGTGGAGCACCTGATGCTCCTATACCAACATAATAAGTAGTCGCTGACTTATTACGTTTAATTAGTCGGCTTCGAGCTGCGCCATAATAAAAATTAACATCACTACCACTTCTGTTAGTAATACGGCTGGGTTTGTTAAAAGCTGTATAGGTAATAGCGCGATCATTTCCACTGACCATATTGCCATTTCGATCATAACAATAACTGGCAGTACTCGCTTGTGTTACGGCATGTGGGCCTGCCATAATACCATTACAACTGCCAGTATAACTATAATTACCCACATCAGATTTATAGGTAATATTACCAATATCATCATAGTTATAAGTTTGACTAGTACTAAAGTCATTATAGGAATTGATAAAATTATTGCTACGGATTCGGTCGAGACCATCATAGCTAAAACTGTCATTCAATTCTTCGTGCGCTTGGCTCAATAAACCTATGCTGTCTTGCGCACGATGGCTCATTTGACGAGTCAAAATATTGCCTAATTTATCGTGATTATAACTCGCTTGTTGAACTAAATCCCCCGTTATGGTTTCACTACGTGTTTCTAACAACCAACCCTTCGCATTATTATAATTTGAGACAGTGCTTACACCATTTTTACTTTGCTCACTAGTTAATTGACCACGGGCATTAACCGCTCTTGCGATCCAATAAATACTGTCGTCAGTATCATCTGTTATATAATGCAAATAACCGTGTTGATTATAATGATAGTTAAGTGTTAACGCACTTGCCACAGATGTTTCGGGATAGGTAATTTTGGACTGTCTATCCAATAGATCATAACTAATAGCATTAACAAACGATTGATTATTACCATTTAAGGCGCCCATATTTGTCGTGGTATTAATCAGGCGGCTATAAATATCATAGTTATAAACTTTAGAGGTACCTTGTGGTCCTGATTCAGAATAAACTCTGCCAATGCCTCCAATCCCCTGATCATACAACCAACGACTATTACCATCAGTATCAGTGCGACTTTTAATACGCCCGAGTTTGTCATAACTTTGACTTGTGATTTTTAGGTTGGCATCTGTTTGGCTAATAAGCTCACCAAAGGCATTATAGCTATATGACCAATGGCCCATATCGGGATCATCAGAGGCAATTTTTCTTCCTAAGCGATCATACGTTATCACTTGTGTATTAGCTGCGGCATCCACTACGCTGGTTAAATTTCCACGGCTATCATAAGAAAACTGAGTGCTTATCGCCAAACCTGTAACATCTTCGATGATAATTCCCGTTCTTCCCATTGCATCTTTGGTTACTGATTTTGTACGTGCTTTTGCATCAAGAACGCTTGTTTGATAACCGCTAAAGGTGAACGTTTCACTGTAACTCCCCTCATCATTGCCATCATTATTTAAATCACCTGAGGGGTAATCGACTTGAAATATTCGACCTATTTCGTCGTAATGACTTTGTGTCCAGTAACTCGTTTGTCCATCAATATAAGGCTCTGATTTACGCTTTATCCGTTGTAAATTATCATATTCAGTGTCAGTTATAATTGCATCACCATTAAAACCAAATTGTAAACTGCGGATTTCTCGTTCTCTTTGGTCGTAATAAACACGATTCGGTGCCATTAAAGCATTACCGACAGCATCTAAAGTTTTAGTTTCAATACTTAAAAAAGCATTACTAATGAAGCTATTATTATCATAATGATAATAGTCAGTCGTAATTTGAACTTCATCATTAGTACCACAGCGATTTTTAATTACCCTTTGTCGTCCGAAACCATCATACAAATAACAGGTCTTAACATTGTTAACATCTATTGATTCTATAAGGTTACCAAATGTAGCTTCAAAGGTTTGGTTTTCACTCTGATTTAAAGCATTGCTAATGCTGGTAATAAATTGACCTCTATCATCATAATTGGCATTGTTAATTCGTGTAGTTACCCCTGCCCCTGATAGCGTTACGGTTGTTTGATTACCAAAATCATCGTAACCATAACTTGTTTTGAGCTCCAGCGGCCTACCTGCATTGGGCTCTCTGTGTTCAGTTGCAAGTAATTTTGAACCCGCATGATAAGTGTAAGCAGTGGTTAATACAGAAACCGTGTCTGTGGCATTATCAATGGTGGCAGTTTCTATACTCTGGGTTAACCTTCCTAATCGTCTGTCTTCATTCGTTGGACCAAAAGTATCAACAGCAATATTCCGATAAGTATGGTCATCACCATTAACCGTTACTGTAGTCGTCGTTGGATTACCAAATAAATCATATTCTAACGCTGTCACTTCAGTTGTACTGTCAACAATTGTTGTCAGGTTATTATCCCTTTTATGATTCACAGTAGTTTTTTGTTCGATATAAGGGAATACTGGCGTATATACTATTCCGTTTTTTGTTTGCACTTGTCCATGGGTAGTGCCTTGTGGTTGAAGATAATTAGCCAAACTTTCACTACTGCTTAACACCAAACCGCTGGTTGTTGTTTTTTCAATATGGCTTGGTAAGCCTATGTAGGGAAAGTCCTGACGATAGCTTGTATTTACCTTAATACCACTTTCTAAACTATAGGCTTTTACTTTAGCAAAACCAAGTGAAGCTAATCCTTGAGTATGAATACGTAAACCTTGATACTGATAACTAGTGTGTTGTTTTCCGCCAATTCCATTATCTATAGTGATTTGACTAACAACATTTAACGAAGAGCCGCGCACTGAAATTTCCGGAAATACTGGAACAGGTAAACCTTCATCCGTATCTACTGTATAAACATTGTTGTTATTTATTGACGCATAATCAAAAGAAGTTTTATTTCCATTTGAATCAGTTATGTGATCCGATAGCTTTAATGATTGACGGGTGTTTTTCCAGAATCGATAATTACGGCGATGATCATTTTTGCTAAGTTTATAAGCCCAACTAATATCGGCCAAGCCATTACCAGAGAAGTCACCGACTATTGGTCTAATGTACTGTTCGTATTCGGAGTCAGCGAAATTTCCACCAATTAAACTCAGGTATTCGTTATCACGGCCACCAAAATCATTAATTATATCAAAACCTGTGCCGTCACTTCGACCTAACCAAAGTACACGCAGATCTAGTTTTGTATGTATAGCTCCAAATGCTGATGGCCCATCCCATTTATCATTGAAATACCATAAAATATCACTGGTGCCATCACCATTAAAGTCACCGGTTAATGGCGAGCCGACTCCTGAAACACCACTAATATAAGCACCACCATGCATTTGATAGGGCCCAAGTATAGTAGAAGCATCAAATGTTCCATCACCTTTACCTAACCACAACAATAAATTATACGTTTTACTTCCAGCATTACTAGTACGGTTCCATAAGATATCTGGTACGTTATCACCGTTAAAATCACCCACCATAGGGATATATCCGTCGATACTTCCATTTAGGTTTTTGTCTGCTGTTTGTCGGAAAGTACCGTTACCTAAGTTAAGGTAAATCCTATATCTGCCAATAGAAACACTAACACCACCGGCAGAGATAAAAATTCTTTCTTTACCGATAATGTCAGTTAAACCATCACCGTTAAAATCAACTAGTGTCGGTTTTATTTTTAGCCAATTACCTGCGTCATCAGTTGGTACTTTTCCTTGAGTAAAAGTACCATCACCATTGCCGTATCGAATGTAACTGTTTATTTCATAGTCACCATGTTCACCGGTGCTAAAATATTGTCTGTCGGGTAAAGAATCACCGTTAAAGTCTCCAAAAATATAAGAACCACCGCCATTAGCTTGACAGCTTCTTGAATAAGTAGAAGGGTAGTCAATGATATCAAAAGTACCATCGCCTTTGCTCAGATATACCATAATATCGCCAACAGTAAAGCCATAATCATCACGATGGGACCAATGTATATCCATAAGACCATCACTATTAAGATCGACTAACTGAGGCAACCAATGCCATTGATTATTACTATCACATGTACCTATTCTTGATGCTGTGGAGGCTCGTAATGTAAAAGAAAAGTCTTGGAAGGTGCCATCACCATTACTTAGTGATAATTTTTGCTCTCTAGATATATCGCCGTCTGGGTTTATCGCATTCCAGAGAATATCCATTCGCCCATCACCATTGAAATCTCCTGGAAATTCTCGCCATGCTCTAGCATCATTTTGGTTATGTGAAATATGCTCAAAGCTAATGTTATTTTCTGTTGCTGTTTCTCGCCAAGAAACTTTCATTGATTCTTTACAATTATTTAAACCATCACATTCCGTAATGTTAGATAATCTAGAGACTTTTCCTAATGCTGTAGCCGTGTACGCTAATTGGTAACTTTTTACTAAGGCACTGCCTGCATATGTTTTTATTCGGTTAAGCAGTTTGCTGGTACTTATTTTGGCGCCAGAGGAATAACCTCCCTGAATATCTTCTCGATTAACATCGTAACTAAATGTCACAGAATTATACGGAGATAAACTAAGGTTATCATTTCCACTATAATCAATACGGGTTGGATAAAACTCACCGTTTGTAGTGGCTTCGCTATAAGTAAATGTTTGATAATTACCTACAGTATCTGAAACCTTATTAACTGCCCAAACAGACGCTAAATTGAATCCGTGGACCTCAATATGTGAATCTGTACTATTACCGTACTCTGTTATTTCACCGCCTTTAGTTTCCACAATAAAATACATCGGGCCGCCATCAGTTGCGCTACCATAGGATAATATTTTACTAAATTGGTCGACTTCTGTACGGTATTCAGTGCCGTCAGCACCATAAGTTCCAGAGATTGAAATTAATCGTTCACCATCAAGACAATATTTGTCCTCTTCGCTGAAATCAACACTATGGTGAATACCATCTTGAGCTAACGTATTATCACAGCGACGAATAGCAGATAAGCCACTCAGTGACCAACCAAGTCCAGTCAAACCATTTCCATTGCGGTTGTTATATTTAAGCGTCAGTTTGGGAGACATGCCAGCAGTACCTGGTGGCACTATAATTGGTACAGTATATTGTGCTGAGCCATTGGCATTAACTTCAGCTTTCCCTCGTAGACTCCCAAAATACGGTTGATATAAAGAAGTATCTGGATCTGATGCTGCAGAAATATAATCAGGGACAATATCCTCAGGCACAATATTCTCAGGCACAAAATTAACACTAATTGACCACTCGCCTGTATTAACGCAACTAGTATATGTACATCCCTGAATTCTAAAGGCTTGATATCCGTCAAAACGACTATCCATTATTACGGATAATTCATCTGTAGTTAAAATACTCACCCATACATTTTGTGCGTTCAATGCCCCGATTTCATAACGACTGGCATGTTCGATGTTATTCCAAGTTAATGTATTTACATTTCCATTAACTGATACTAATACATTAGAAGGCGCTTCAAAAGCTTCACTTGGCACATAAGGAATCATGATGGTGATATCACCAGTGATGATTGGTACCCAAGTTGTATTTGCATGAAGATTGAACGAGAAAGCTATACCAAGCATAGCGAGTGTGTTTAGCGCAAATTTTTTCATGAAGTGCATTCCTTTAATTGTTCTTATTCTAAATGAAATCTTTATGAACCAAGTTATCAACAGCAATTACTGTAACCTGATTATTTTTCGGTAAACATTGATCGTTAAATCCCATGGTTCACCGCCTACATCGTTATCATAGGTAGGTACTTAAGCTCATATTTTAACCATATCATAAATTAACAGAACAGCCATCGTAATTAAAAGCAAAATAATTTTTTTGCTGCTCGTTAACATGGCTGTCCTGTTAATTTTAATTCGACTTATAAATCAGCAAGGTAAAACCACGTTCAAAAATAGCTGGGTTACGGATGTTGAGGTCAGGCGTGATAACATCACCACATTAGTGGATGCAGGTCGCTGGCGTTGGAAAATTGAAAATGAGTGTTTTAATACGCTAAAAAATCAAGGGTATCATCTGACGCATAACTACGGTCACGGTGCCACCTACCTCAGCGACAATATGTATGTGTTAACCCTACTAGCATTTTACTTTCATCAAATATTTGAACTGACGGACAAAAAATTCCAAGCTTGTAGAGTGGCGTATGGCTCTAAACAACAGCTATGGGAAAACTTACGCGTGACCGTTCGTTTTTTACTATTTGATTCATGGGAAGACTTACTGGTTAACTTATTATCAAATCCAGAGCCATCGGAGGCATATCGTTATAAGCCCTAAATAGACAGTACGTAGGATAATGCGCACAAACGTAGAATGACCCCTGCCTGAAACAAAACCAAAATCACTCTGTTTGGGCGCGAGAAGACAGGCTCAATAAAGAAATTGGCTAAAAAGTGTATTTATGGGCTGATAGTGCCTCTTAGCGAGAATTGCTGGCTAAATCAGCAGTTAGTGGAAGCCCAAGTTCACATGCAGTTAAGATAGCCAGTTTTTTTGCCGAACCTTTGATCACCAATAAATCTTGAGTGATTGCATGCGCCGCTCGGATCCGATCACTTATTTCACCCTAAACCGATCATTTTTGCCCTTTTACCGAAGTGGCTGATCGGGACACCGAAATCACTGATCGGGTTAACGAAATACTTCTCTTTTTACCTATTATCAGTCCGTTACATTCTTGGTGAATTCACTTTGAACACTGAGGATTTGACATGTCAAAAAAGAGAGTAACTATGAGTAAAATAAAGGATGTTCTGCGTCTGAAATTCGATTCTAAGCTGTCGAACAGAGACGTTGCACACTGCCTGAAGATCGGCGCTGCCACCGTTTCTGATATTCTGGCTCGATTTCGTACCGCTAAGTTTGACTGGCCTTTGCCAGAAGAGCTAACTGAAACAGCCCTTGAACAGCGTCTTTACCCAAAGAAGCAGACAACCTCAATCAAAGCGCAACCAAACTTTATTGAGATCCGCCAGGAGCTTAAACGCAAAGGGATATCTAAGCTGCTGTTATGGCAAGAGTACTTAGCTCAAGTTTCAGAGCGTTCACAGGGCTTCCAATGCGAGGCGCATCAATGTGGAATAGTTTATCTCTTTTAATTACCGTTGAAATACGTATATCTGGATAGGTTGGTATATTATAGGCAAATTATTTAGCACTTATTACAAGGCAGAAAAACTGTGGTCGAAGCAGGCAAACTTTTCATTGTTCCCACACCTATCGGCAATCTTGAAGATATGACTCATCGGGCTGTGCGAGTGTTAGGGGAAGTAGATTTGGTCGCGGCGGAAGATACGCGCCACAGTCAAAAATTGTTACAGCATTACGATATCAGCACGCGAATGATATCTCTGCATGATCACAATGAAGATCAGCGTGGCAAACAACTCATCGAAAAAATGAAGCTTGGCCAGAATATGGCACTTATCTCCGATGCGGGTACGCCACTGATTAGCGATCCTGGTTATGGACTGGTCAATCAGTGCAGGGCCGCAGGACTAGAGGTTGTGCCGCTTCCTGGTGCATGTGCAGCAATCACCGCATTATGTGCTGCGGGTTTGCCAACTGACCGATTTAGATTTGAAGGATTTTTACCGTCCAAAGAGCAGGCGAAGTCACAGGCCTTGCAAGCCCTGGAACGGGAAACTGGCACCAGCATATTTTATGAATCGCCAAGGCGCATCGAGGCATCCCTTAAGGCGGTGGTTGAGGCCTTGGGGGATGAACGCCCGGTGGTCATAGCAAAGGAATTAACCAAAACATTTGAAACCTTCTTTTCTGGCTCCGCCAAGCAATGCCTAAGCTGGCTTCAGGAAGACGCGAATCACCAAAGAGGCGAATTTGTATTGATGATAGGCGGGCATAAACATGATGAAACAGTAGTGTCAGCTGAGGCCCTCAAGTTGCTGAAAGCCTTGATGAGCGAACTACCCCTAAAAAAAGCGGCAGGGATTACTGCAGATCAGTTCGGCCTGAAAAAGAATGCTTTGTACCAATTGGGTTTAAGTTTTAGCGATGGGTAGTCGGCATGCATGGGCACTGGCTCTGCTGCTAGGCCTATTGAGCACAGATGCCCAGGGGAAGTGGTTCAGCGACTAACAGGGTATCATGGGCACTAATATCCGGGTTGAGCTGTGGGCGGAGTCTGCCGAACTGGGGGATGAAGCCGTACTCGCCGTGATGGCTGAGATGGAGCGTATTAATCAACTAATGAGCCCCTATCTTGAATCGAGTGAATTGTCGCTGCTCAATCGTCAGGCGGCTCGTTCAGCCACCGTGGTGTCTCAGGAGTTGTTTGATTTAATCGCTACCTCAGTGGAATTATCAAAGGAGACGAACGGAGCCTTTGATATCACCTTTGCCAGTGTCGGATATTTGTATAACTATCGCGAGCATCAAAAGCCCACAGAGCAAGCTATAGGTCGTCTACTCGATGCGATCAACTACCGGCATATTGTTTTGTATCCTCTGCTACGAAGCGTTTATTTCGCTAATCAGAATGTCAAAATCGACTTAGGGGGCATTGCTAAGGGGCACGCTGTGGATAACGCCCTTGTTATCCTCAAAGACTTGGGGATCCAGCATGCCCTGGTCACTGCGGGCGGGGATACAGGCTTACTGGGCGATCGCCTTGGCAAACCCTGGATGGTGGGGATACGAGACCCTCGCAACGAAAACAAACAAGCGGTCATTTTACCCCTGGCGGATACTGCCCTATCGACCTCCGGTGACTATGAGCGCTATTTTGAACAGGATGGTCAGCGCTATCACCATATCTTGTCGCCAAAAAGTGGAAAGTCAGTGTACCAGGTGCAAAGTGTGTCTATTATTGGCCCGCGCAGCACCCTCAACGATGCCTTATCCACTGCGGTGTTTGTGCTTGGCGTGCAACAGGGCATGGACTTACTCAACCGCACACCAGGCTATGATGGCATCATTATGGACAATCAGCGGCTTTTGCATCACAGCAAGGATTTGGATCCCAAGTAATACCGTTATTATTCGGGATGTTGTAGTAATCATTCGCAGATTTCTGTATATCTAGTAGTTCGACAATATTAGGTTCTTGAATTAGAAATAGAATGCAACTCACCATCATTACTAACAACGTCTTAACACTCTCACTGCTGGATATTCCGAGCGGTTAGTATTTTTTGCTGGCTGCTTTAATGAGTAGCCAGTCACGTCCCCTTTAAACCACCTTCTGACAACTCCCTAAAGCGCCATAACTGGAGAACAAAATATGGCTGAAACACTGCGTGGATTTTTTGCACAGAAAAACAATCAGGCTGTGATTTTTATCGTTCTGGGAACGCTGCTGTTCTCTAGCAAGGCGATTATTGTCAAATTTCTCTACCAACTGGGTATTGGTACTCTCGAACTGCAAACCTTACGTATGTTGATCGTTGCACCCTTTTACGGGGTGATCCTGTTTTGGCTGGTAAAGCGGGAAGGGTGGGCAGGCATGAGTCGCAAGGATCTAGGCGGCGCATTTGTAGCCGGTGTGGCGTGCTATCACATCGCCAGTTACCTGGACTTATGGGGCTTGTTGTATATTAGTGCGGGCTTGGAGCGAATCATCCTGTTCTGTTATCCGGCCATATCCATGTTATTGGCTTGGGTATTACTGGGAGAGAAAGCCAGCTCTCGCCTATGGTTGGCCTTGCTTGTGGCCTATTCAGGTATTTTTATATTCTTCTATGCGGATCTTCGTCTGGGTGGCGATGACGTGATCTTTGGCAGCATTTTAGTGTTTATCGCCAGTATCCTAACGGCCTGGTACATGGTTGCCAATCAACGTTATTCGAGGCGCATTGGTAGTCTACGCTTTACCTGTATAGCCATGTTGGGGGCATCGGTGAGCTTGTTGCTTCATTCCTCTGTGGTTGGTGTTGAGGATTTAAGCGCCTTGAGTTGGCAGTTATATACTGGTGCAGGGATTATCGCCATTGTCTGCACGCTTATTCCTTCTTTTTTGGTCAGTGCGGGGGTAAAAATAATTGGCGCCAGTAAAGCTGGTGTCGTCGGGGCGGTGGGGCCATTGATGACCATTTTGTTATCTAATTACTTGTTAGGTGAGCCCTTAAATTGGATGCACTTATTAGGCCTCGCTCTGGTGATACTTGGTATGCGCCTGTTAAAATGATTTGCCCTTTAAATGCACTGTGTTGTGGAGTTTTCCTTTGTTAGAAGATGTCTTATTAGAGTCAATTGCTGATGCCTTAGCCGAGCAAGGTTACGTTGTTCTCAACGATTTTTTGCCCGCGAGCCTAGCGCAAGCATTGCACCATGATGTGCTGTCGATGAAACAGCAGGCATTTAAACAAGCCTCGATTGGTCGACAGCAAATGCAGCAACTTAATAACCAGGTGCGCAGCGATAAAATTCACTGGTTAAACGAAGATAAGGAACCACAACGATCCTATCTGCAGTTAATGGATGAGTTGCGTATCGCCTTAAATCAACGCCTGTTTTTGGGCCTGTTTGATTACGAAAGCCATTATGCTCACTATGCGCCCGGCGCTTGTTATCATCGTCATGTTGATGCCTTCAAAGGTTCAAGTAACCGGCTATTAAGCACCGTTTTGTACCTTAACCAGGACTGGAGAGTTTCTGACGCCGGGGAGCTACTGATGTTTGATGATGAACAACCATCACCCTTTATAATGATTACTCCCCAGTTTAACACCTGCGTAATATTCCTCAGCGAGCAGTTCCCTCACGAGGTCAGGGCCGCCAAGTGCGATCGCTATAGTATCGCCGGGTGGTTTAGACTCAACAATAGCGGTAATCAACGCATTGATCCGAGCCGCTAATAACTTTAGAAACATTTGCCAACTTGATTTAAATCATACAAATAATATAAATTAGACTTTATAAGTTACTTATATAGCTTCGCACATGAAAAAAGTCGTTAAATTTATACTTTGGTTACTACTGGCTGTTGCCATACTAGTAGGCATTCTGACCTTATTTGCTAAGCAATGGGTCCTTGCTTATATGTCTCCATCGGCGGTATTTGAGCTACAGGATGCTCCGCCAGCGCCCAATTACAGCGAACCCTATTTTTGGGTGGCCCACCCGGATAAACAAGATACCTCCGATCTGATCCCTCCGGGCATCAAGCAAGATGATGACTTGTCTGGGGTAAATGTATTTTTTGTTCACTCTACCGGCTACGTTGGCCCCGGTGGCTGGAACTCGAATATGAAGGATGAAAATTCTGAAGCCCAGTCTATCGAATACATGTTATCCAGTATGGCGAGTATTTTTAATGGCTGTTGCCAGGTTTACGCTCCTCATTATCGGGAAGCCAGTCTAATGTCATTTGGCCCTGAAAATATGCCCAATGGCACTCAAGCCTTGGATCTTGCCTATCAAGATGTTGAGCAGGCCTTCGAGTATTTTCTGGAGAATTTAAATAACGACCAACCCTTTATGATTGTTAGCCATAGTCAGGGAACAACCCATGCTATGCGCTTGCTAGAAAACAAAGTTGATAATACCCCCTTAGAAGCAAAATTAGTCGCCGCTTATTTGCTTGGTTATTGGTTTCCCATGGATAAATTCGAGCGCGGTTTTAGTTCAATTACACCATGTGAGCAGCCGGAACAAACCGGATGCATCGTTAGCTACGATGCTTACGGTGAGGGAGGCGAAAAAACCAATACCAGCCCTCATTGGTATAACACTGGCTGGGAATCGAGTGAGGGGAAAACCAGTTTATGTGTAAACCCTCTTAGCTGGACACGGGATTTGCAGCGTGCTCCTCAAGCACTTCATTTGGGTGGCATGCAAGTGGAGTTTAAACGCCAACCGCTCGATATGTTGCTGGCCCGAAACCCAGGCTTTAAATTTTCAGAATTGCCGGAAATTTCTGAGCCCTTTACCTGGGCCCAGTGCCAGGTTGACGGCAGGCTGGAACTTGCCGAGCAGCACGATAATACATTTTCTAATCACTTAGATTCACCGGACAAGAGCTACCATGTACTAGACTTCAGTCTGTTCTACGCCAATATTCGACAAAATGCCAAGCTGCGCACTCGTGCTTACTTAAATGCCTCATCTTCCGACAAATAATGAACACGGCCCGTTAAACGATTAACTGACACAGAGAGAAATATGAATCTAACTAAACCGAGTAAATCATGCTTACTATCGCTGCTCCTGTCACTTAGCTTAGTAATGCCTGCGGGACTGAGTTTTGCGGCTGAGCAACTCTATACTGAGCAACCTACTGCCACCCCTGAGTTAGCCAAACCGGGCAAGTGGGATGTGGGCGTAAGCACAATGCAGTTGACTAACCCCCAGCAACTGAATACAGCAGATTTTCAGTCCAAAGTTGATCGCAAGCTAACGGTAGAGGTGTGGTATCCGGCGACGGCGGATAAACAGGCTGCGCTGGCGACTTATGAGAATGTCACCCGTCTGCACAAGCCTTTTAGTCTGCAAGGTTCGAGCTATAGGGATGCGCCGGTTATGACAGACGGCAAATACCCCTTAGTCGCATTGTCCCATGGGTATACGGGATATCGCACTATCATGTTTTATTTAGCTGAGCACTTAGCTAGCCATGGCTATGTCGTGGTGGGAATTGATCACACGGACTCAACGACTGGTGAGGTGGATTTTGAAAAGTCTCCTTTTTCTGGATTTCCTAGCACCTTAATTAATCGTGCGAGGGATCAGCAATTTGTGCTCGATCATTTTGCCACCTTAGATTCAGACTTGGGCAAGCAAATAGATAGCGAAAATGCCTCGGTAATTGGTTATTCCATGGGAGGCTATGGCGCGGTTAATACGGTTGGGGGCTGTTATAATTTCCAGCAAGAAACTTTGACTCGTTTAGGTTTTCCCGCTGATATGGCGACGGCATTAATGCCGGTATTTAATTCTTGTCATGCAGGCAAAGAGAGTGTTGATCCTCGTTGGAAGGCGATGGTTGCTTTTGCGCCCTGGGGGCAAGAGATTGCTGTGCACCAGCCCAGTTCGTTGCAAGGCATAAAAGCCGCAACGCTTTACGTGGCCGGTGAGCAAGATGATGTAGTGGGTTACGAGCCAGGGGTAAAAACCTTGTTTGAGCAAACGGGATCTGAGCATAACTATATGATGGTTTATGAAAACGCTCGTCATAATTTTGCGCCCCACCCTGCACCACAGGCTGCTTATGCTAGTGATGATGATTTAGGCCACTATTTTGAACCAAGTTGGAGCAGTGAAACGCTAAACCGCATCAATAAACATATGACCCTAGCCTTTTTAGATTGTCATATTAAAGGCTCAAAGGAGCGCTGTGCCTATCTGCCTGAGCGGGAAAATATCACTCAGGTAAAAGGGCCAGACGGCAAACTTAGCGAAGCATGGCCGGGATTTGGCAATCGCTGGGGAGCTGGTGTTAAGTTTTATCGTGGCAAGCAATAAACTACTAATTTGTAGTAACAAAAAGCCCCGGCGATAAATATTTATTGGCGGGGCTTTTTTATGCACTACTAGTTTTTAAACACTAAGCGGTCTAATTTTCCTCGGCGTACTTTTCGACTGTACTCCACACCCGTAAGAAATTTGTACCCAGTATTTTGGCAATATCCTGCTCGCTATACTTACGATCCAATAGTCCTTGCACCAGGTTAGGGTAGGTAGATACATCCTTAAGGCCTTCGGGTAACGAATCGCCTACACCATCATAGTCTGAGCCAATGCCAACGTGGTCAATACCAACCAATTTCACCACATGGTCAATATGCTCAAGCACGGACTCAAGCGTGGCGAAAGGATAGGGTTTTTCGGCGCGATATTTGTCTTCAAAGCCTTTTACTTCATCGCTTTCTTTGCCTACTTTTTCGGCTAAAGCATCCTTCTTTTTGCCCATAAGGTCACGCCAGTTGCGGGCCATTTTTGTGACAAAGCCAGAACCGAAGTTAATCATGATCACCCCGCCATTTTTGGCCAGAGCAGTGATCATGGCATCATCCATATTGCGCTCAAAACCGGGAGTGAAGCGCCTGAGTGATGAATGTGAGGCGATTACCGGTACTTTACTTAAGTCCATGACCTGGTAGAAGGCGGCGTCAGAGACATGGGAGATATCGATCATCACCCCGATATTGTTCATTTCTCCAATCAACTTTTTGCCAAAGGGGCTGAGTCCTTTCCACTTACGGCGAATATCATAAGAGGAGTCGGATATATGATTGGCCTGAGAGTGGGCGAGGGTAATGTAGCGAATGCCGCGCTCATGAAACTGTTTAAGGTTGTCTAAATCACCCTGAATCGGTGAGCCATTCTCCATACCCATGGGCAGAGAAATAAGACCTTGCTTGAACTGTTCTTTTACATCGTCAACACTTTTAGCAATGGCAAATTTGTCTGGTGCCCGGCCCACTATGGCTTCTACATAGTCAATGAGTTTATGTGCTAATGCGGTGGACTGGGTAGAGTTATCCAAACTGGCGGGCACGTAAATAGACATAAAAGGGGCATTCAAGCCGCCAGCCTTGGCACGAGGATAATCGAAGTCACCTTCCTCTGTGGCCTGAGTGACATCTTCCCATTTGTCTTGAAGGCGATAAGGCACGTCGATATGGGAATCGATCAGGATATTGTCCTGTGCTAGCTTGATAGCCTTGTCAGAGGCTTCTATTGCTTGCAGATTGACGTTGAATAAAGCCGATGTGGCAAGTAACAGGCCAATTTTCTTGTAGTTTTTCATGTGAGTTTATTCCACCATTTTTTTATGAAAGTCGAAGTAATTCAAACTGTAGGATAGGGTCTAAGTTGAGGAAAAAGCCGACGTAGATACGTAGTCTAAAGGTAAGGAACTGAAAGTAAAGGGGCTGATACCCAAGTGATCTGAGTATACAGCCCCTTATGGCTTGTTTAGGACATCTTGGTTAGATGAAATATCAAACTGCTTTGCGGTGTGAGTAGGGGCAATTGCATGCCAAGCTGCATCAACACTTCACCAGAAAATTGTTTGCCGTCCACATCGGGAAGGTGAGTTTTGAAGTTAAATATGGATGCCTTGGGCCAGTGGTCGCCAGATTTAATCGGCCATATTATGTCTAGTTGATAGACTGCGGTTTTTTCTAAGCCGGTAAAATGGAATTGGTCGGGCAAGGAAGCGCTACTACAGGCTATTAAACTATAGGAAAATAAGGCTTCGGATTTATCTTCAGCAACAATGCCTAAACCGTGCATATATTCAGGCAGTTCCAAACGAAAAAGTTGTCCGCTGTGCACCAAGGGGCGATGTTTTTTGTATAAATCGGTCATGGCTTTCAACTCGACCTTTTCATCGTCGCTCAATTCGCGCAGATCCATTTCCATACCCATATGACCAAATAGCGTAACGGACGCCCGCATGGCCATACTGACGGTGCGATGGGTTATATGGCAGTCCCGGGGACCAACGTGCGAGCCCATTAATTCTGCCGGTAGAAAATATGAAAAGCCTTTTTGGATCTTCAGGCGCTCCAGGGCATCATTTGAGTCTGAGGTCCAGATCCGATCCGTATGTTGTAGCACCCCATAATCGGCACGGCCGCCACCAGATGCGCAACTCTCAATCTCAACCTCGGGATGGGTCTGGCGCAAATCAGCGAGTAAACGGTAAAACGCCAGAGTCTGCTGGTGGATAGCGGGTTTGCCATGTGCATCACCGGGATGATTAATGTCTCGGTTCATGTCCCACTTTATATAGCTAATATCGTATTCGCTTAATAAGCTGTCGATCCGCTCATAAATATAGTCGAACACTTCCTGGCGCGTAAGATCGAGCACCAATTGGTTTCTGAAACCTACCTGAGGATTAGGTGGTGTGCCTAGCACCCAATCAGGATGGGCGCGATATAAATCACTGTCCGGATTAACCATCTCTGGTTCAAACCATAGACCGAATTCCATGCCCTTTGCTTTAACATGGTCAATTAGTGGTGTAAGCCCATTAGGATAGTATTTTTTATCCACATACCAATCCCCTAAACCGGCTTTGTCGTCATCTCGACCATTGAACCAACCATCATCCAGCACAAAACGCTCGGCGCCTACCTCTGCCGCCCGACTGGCAAGATCTTTGAGAGTCTCGACATTGTGATTAAAATAGATCCCTTCCCAGGTATTGTAATGCACCGGGCGAGGTTTATTGCGCACCTGTTCACGTATCAGGTGCTTGCGTACATAGGCATGATATTGCTGGGATAGGCTACTGAGACCATTGCGGGTATAACTGGCATAAAGCGTAGGGCTTTGATAGCTCTGGCCTTTTTGCAATTTTACCTCGCCGGGCAATAATAGCTCACCCATTTGCACATAAGCACGGCCATCGGCCATTTTTTCGGCCACTATTTTGTGATTACCACTCCAGCCAAGGTGAAATCCATAGGCTTCACCTTGAAGTTGGTCAGTCGCTTTGGTGCGCATGATAAGGCCAGGGAAGCTATCATGAGAGGTTCTGCCTCTGCGGTTTTCACGGACATAAGAGCCAAAATGTTGTTCAAGGGTATGCTCATGCCACTCGCCCGCCCAATGGCCTTCAAAACCCATGATGTTCTTGAAGTAACTGGGAATAGGTAAGGTTGCCGCAGCGCACCAATCTAACTGAACCTCACTCTGTCCATTATTTTGTACACAGGTGCTGATGGCCAATACATCCGTATCTGCGTCTAAGGTCAGCACATGGCTTAACTCAATAGCCCGTGCGGCATCCAAATTAATAATTTTATAAGAGTTTTCAGCAAGTTTCTCCACACGGGTAATAAGGGGAGACACCGACCACTGATCAGCATCACCGTGTAATGTAAGCCCCGGATGTCCGGTATAGCCTTGCCCTGCGGTAGGGGTAAGCGAGCGCCTAATTTCCTTCATGGGAGAAGCGGGGGCTTCTTGTCTTAGGCGTAAGGTACTCATCATCTGTCCAGTGCTTTGGGCAGACAG
>JAWUXW010000019.1:0-44832 GCA_034111125.1 Paraglaciecola sp. | reverse complement strand
ACTTTGTGGGGGCAATAATTCGACGACTTCGTCATTTTTTGTATTCAGGTGACTGAGTATCTTTTGGATCACCAATGGATGTTCATTAGGCACATCCCTGTGCCTAACCCTTGCGGGCAGCATTCGCTGTGCAAATCGGCTTTCCTGCCGATTTGTCTATGCTCGCTATAACTTTAACCGCACCACCGCATTGCTCACAGGTTTCTATCGGGTATAGATCCAGCCGTGCCATATAAATCAACGGCTCCAGAGTCTAGAATGTGTCTATTTCCGGTTAAATTATCAGATAATGTTTGAAAAGAGCGGCGCTCAGGATCAAACTAATGTTCTTGAGTAAAAATCATCAAATGAGCGCCACGCTGATCAATGGGGTCTTTGATTTAAACATTTGAGAAGTGCGGCCGCGCCAGGTCGATAATTCCAGCGGGTGTAAGCCCCGCTCTGGCAAGGTAGGCCAACCACTGGGTATGGAGTAACAAGGGATAGACGCATCTTGAAAAACCGTAATCCCATCCATACCGCACTCTGAATTTGTTGATTTCAAACCAATTACAAAGCCAGCCATGCTAAAAACACTGCCCCCACAGACCATGTTTTATAAGAGCTTTATCAAAAGAAACCTGAATTGAGCAGCGGCAAAGCGACACGTCTTATGATGGTTGTCTCTTTAATTATTGATAGCAAAAATCGAATTAACAACAAATTAACAGAAAATTAACAGTAAGTTAACAAGGCAGCCATGTTAACGAGCTGCCAAAAAAAATCATTTTTCCTTTAATTACGATGGCTGTCCTGTTAATTTTGTTCATTAGAGGGCATCTTTGTTTGTGCTGCATGCCTGCTATGAGCGCAGGCAATAGTGAAAATTATTGTTCGCCTTTTGAGCTAAGCACGGTATTTTTATGATCAAACAATCTTGATGTTGTCTATTGCCATTTAACCAAAGGTAATGACTGGATTTATTGGCGAATTAAATCAATTCGAGCAATTACATATACGAAATGCTCGATAATAAGCGTTAGGGTTAAAGGAGATAGCGGTGAATTCTGATAAATATTCTATCAAGCTAGAATGCCCATCTGTTGAAGAGTTTTTGAATTTAAGAAGTAAAATTGGCTGGGGAGAATTAGATTTTAATCTAGCCAAAACAAGCTTAAATAATTCTTTGTTTCACGTCATAGTCCGTGATAAATCTCAACTTATTGGTATAGGTAGAGTCGTAGGCGATGGTGCAATGTATTTTTATATTCAAGATGTAATCGTAGATCCTAGTTATCAAAATTCTGGTGTTGGTTCTTCTTTAATGGAGCGAATAGAAAATTATTTATCAGTCTCAGCTCAAGAAGGTAGTACTATCGGTTTGTTAGCGGCAAAAGGAAAAGAAGCATTTTATACTCGCTATGGGTATATCTTGCGACCAAGTAATTCTTTGGGTAATGGTATGTGCAGGTTTGTGTAAATTAACCCATACAAGAACTTCAAACGGAATAAATAAAGTTGGCTGTTCACTTCGCTCAATTATAGCCAACAAATATTTGCCCGTTATTCGGGGCGTTGTTTTAGAAAGGATTCGTGATTGTGCTGGTAGCGAAAATATTTCTAGTGCCTTTATTCATATTGATAGTTAGTTTTTCCACAAAGAAGTGGGGAGCTTGAGTGTTGACTATTTCACTGGTTGCTCATGTGACTGATAGAAATTTTTGCTGAAAATTGACATCTATTTATTGAATTCATTATAATCCCCGCCCGGTTTTGCTCCGAACTTACGCTTCGATTGGCAATGGAAAATGTCTATGTTTGTTGTTTGTGCATTATATAAATTTGTTACCCTGGAAAACTTCGAGGAATTACGTCAGCCCTTACTTGAGTTTATGCAAAGTAACGAGGTTAGAGGGACCCTGCTATTAGCAACAGAGGGAATTAACGGTACCGTCTCCGGTAGTCGTCCCGCGGTTGACGCTTTGCTTGCCTGGTTAAACGCCGATGAGCGTTTAAATCCTATTTCTCATAAAGAATCCCTCGACACTGCCCAGCCTTTTCATCGAACCAGGGTGAAGTTGAAAAAAGAGATTGTCACCATGGGCGTGGAGGGGATTGATCCCCGTAAAACCGCTGGTACTTATGTAAAACCTAAGGATTGGAATGCTTTGATTGCCGATCCTGAGGTAACCGTTATCGATACCCGCAATGACTATGAAATCGAAATCGGTACATTCAAACATGCGGTAAATCCAAAAACCGAGTTTTTTCGGGAATTTCCTCAATATGTAAAAGACAATCTTGACCCGGTTAAAAACAAGAAAGTCGCTATGTTCTGCACTGGCGGTATTCGCTGTGAAAAATCAACCGCTTACTTGAAAGAACAGGGGTTTGATGAGGTATACCATCTGGAAGGTGGCATCCTTAAATACCTGGAAGATGTGCCGCAAGAGCAGACCCTATGGCAAGGGGATTGCTTTGTGTTCGACAACCGGGTGGCGGTGAATCACGACCTGCAAAAAAGCGATTATGATCAATGTTATGGCTGTCGTTTACCCATCACCGAGCAAGATAAACAAAGTGAGCAGTTTGAACCTGGCGTGACTTGCCCCAAGTGTTATGGAACCCACAGTGAAAGCCAACTGGCCCGTTTTAGAGAGCGGGAGAAGCAAGTTAACTTGGCGATAGCTCGCAATGAAGAGCATGTGGGTGAAGAGGCGCAAAAAGCCATGAAGCTGCGCCGTCAGCAAAAAGGTGCGGCACGTCGAGCCCAGCGAGAAGCTATGGGCAAGCCCAACACCTAAGCCTAACACTGGAGTGCAGAGCTTGAAAATAAGGGCAGAAAAATTGACTCCTTTGAGGGCTTCGCTAGACAGGAGTCAAGTTAAGGCGGTAAACTTGGCTTAACTTAACTAAAGTGAATTAAGTATGTCAGAGCAAGGTGAAATAGCAGCTGAAAAAGTTGCTGAAATTCGAAAAGAGTTTGATTATTTCGATAGTGACGGTAGCGGCGAAATAGGCCTCACGGAGTTTATTGAATTACTAACCATATTGTCACCTAAGACCAAAGCCAGTCATGTACAAGAGGGCTTCGGCTTGATTGATAAAAACAATGATGGTTCAATTGATTTTCCAGAATTTTTAGAGTGGTGGCAGCAGTCCTGGTGGGAATACTAAGGCGCTGAGTGTCTCGTAGTAGAATAAATGAAAAAGCCCAGACTGGCGTTTGGGCTTTTTTTTACAGTAGGCTTTCTATATTCAGCGCTACTCTTGTTTAAAAATAAGCCCTGCATTTTCAGTTAGACGCTTGATCAGCTTATCACCCATTGCTGGTGCTGTGGTCCATATTCCGCCTTTGGTATCGCAGGCATCTTTTGCCAAACATATTGCGCTTTCAGCGATCATTTTCGAAGTAGAACCATATCCTGGATCGAGATCCCCGGACACGCTGACTTGAATCGTTCGCCCGTCTTTGGCTATGCCATAAAACAAAGCGTCGTAGAAGCCCGCTTCCCGTTCTTCTTTACTTGGACCTTCACCGGGCTTGGGACCTCCGTCTGCCATCATGCCTTTGTCTTTGGCTACCGCGTTAGCGATGGCTTCACCTTTGTCTCCTGGCCCGGTGATCATCATCTCGTCATATACAAAGTCTTCGCCGTAGGAATGTCCAAGAAGGGCGTTAGAGCGATGTACATTGCGGGTGTTAATTGCTGCCATGATAAACGAGGTTACCCAGGTGCCTAAATCTTCATCGAAGTAGGGCTTATTGCCATGGGGCTGATCAGGTCCCTGAAACCCAGGTGTCAATGAGAAGTGATTCATTAGGCGCAGCATTTCATCAGGATTATTACGTGCGGATGCCAACGTTGCTTTTAGACTCGCGGCGGTACCACCGGAGAATGTTCCTTTCATTTTTCTGACTCGGCCTTTAATTCTCGGAACCATTTCGCCCAGTTGTTGTTTGGCAAGTTGTTGCAGATGATAAACGCCCATATCAAAGGGTATAGAATCAAAACCACAAGAAAAGACGATGCGTGCGCCACTTTCTTCGGCCGCTTTTTGGTGCGCATCGATCATGTAGCTCATCCATACAGGTTCGCCGCATAAATCTACATAGTCGGTGCCTGATTTAGCACATAGTTCGACCAAATCAGAACCATATAATTGATAAGGACCAACCGTTGTTAGCACAACCTTGGTACTGTCGACCATGGCTTGCAGTGAGTTCAAATCCCCGGCATCTGCAGTCACGAGAGGAGTGTCTTTGGGCGCGCCAATTTCATCTCTGACTTGGGCGAGTTTGTCAGCGCTGCGACCGGCCATCGCCCATTTTAGGCTGCTGTCACCGGCATATTGCTTGGCTAAATACTCTGCTACTAAACGGCCGGTAAAACCGGTAGCACCATAAACCACGACATCGAATTCTTTGCTGACACTCATTTTCAATTCCTAAATCTAAAATTAGTCCTCGATAGTAAGACTAATTGACGATCAAATTGATTTATTTGCATGATAACAAACTATAGAAACGAGTAATTGTAGGGTGATAAGGGAAATATTGGGCACAAAAAAACGAGATGAATTCCTTTATCTCGTTTTACAAGGCCTGAAGTTTTGCGCTCTAAGGTACGGTAACTATCTTACAGGCATTGGTACTACCTACGGTTTCCATGGTATCTCCATAGGTCATAATGAACTGATCCCCTGACTCGACTAATTTTTTTTGCAGCAGAATGCTAATGACGTCGGTTTGCAGTTGGCCTGGATCACTTCCTCGTGAATCAAAATAAACAGGTTTAACACCACGGTAGAGCGCCATTTGATTAAGGGTCTTATCATGCCTTGATAATGCATAAATTGGCAAGCTGGTGGTGATACGAGACATCAACAGAGGCGTACTGCCACTTTCAGTCAGGGCCACTACACATTTAATGGTTTTTAAATGATTTGCCGAATAGACCGCGCTCAGCGCAACGGTTTCGCTGACGGAGCTGAAGCTTTCATCCATTCTGTGCTTGGAAATTTGCACACTTGGGTGAGTCTCTGCACCTTCACATACTCGTGCCATGGCAAGCACCGTTTCTACCGGGAAGTCGCCTGCTGCCGTTTCGGCCGACAACATTACCGCATCCGTACCATCGAGTACCGCATTTGCCACGTCCATCACTTCTGCACGAGTTGGCATTGGGCTTGAAATCATTGATTCCATCATCTGAGTCGCAGTGATAACTACTCTATTAAGTTGACGTGAGCGAGAAATTAATTTTTTCTGCACACCAACTAATTCCGCATCACCAATTTCAACACCCAAATCACCTCGGGCAACCATGACCGCATCACATGCTTCGATAATATCGTCAATAGCTTCATCAGTGGCTACCGTTTCAGCACGCTCTACTTTTGCGCATATCATCGCATAACAGCCAGCTTGCTCTGCCAGTTGACGGGCATAGCGTAAATCATCGCCGCTACGTGGGAACGATACTGCCAGATAATCCACGCCAATCTTGGCCGCGGTCACAATATCTTCTTTGTCTTTCGCTGTGAGAGCCTCAGCTGATAGGCCTCCACCCAAACGGTTAATGCCCTTGTTGTTGGATAACTTTCCGCAAACTGTAACCACCGTATGTACTTTATTGCCCTGGACACTTGAGACCTTAAGCTGAATACGTCCATCATCTAACAGTAATAGATCGCCTTCGTTCACATCCTTTGGCAGTGCTTTATAGTCAATGCCCACGGCTTGTTGGTTGCCCGCGTCACGATCCATGTCTGCATCCAATATAAAGTGATCGCCCATACCCAGAATGATTGAGCCTTCAACAAATTTAGCGACACGAATTTTGGGCCCCTGCAAATCGCCCAGGATCGCTACGTATTTTCCCAGCTTACTCGCGGCAGTGCGTACTTTTTTGGCCCGTTCAATATGATCTTCTGCAGTGCCGTGGGAAAAATTCATACGTACCGTGTTGGCACCGGCTTTTAGGATGGCTTCAATTTGCTCAACGGAGTCGGTTGCTGGCCCAAGTGTGGCTAATATCTTTGTTCGTCTTAACATGGCTCAATCGCTCGTTTGTGGTGGCGGATATTCAGTTAGTTTGCATGTATAGCCAAGTGACCTCTGCATTTTGAGGTCACTTGGCTATATAAAGTATAGTGGCTAAAGGTGAATGCTCACTTCCTTCTGGCCGATTATAACTGTGCTGTAGCTAAAATCGCATTCCCGTAATTTTATTACGAAAATAGTAGTGTAATTAGGCTCGAATGTGAAATTTATTAACAAAAAAGAGTCTGCTGACTCCTTTTTCATAATCGACTATAGGTTCATTGAGCCAAATATCTAATTGTGACCCTTGTCAAATCGAGAGCCTCTGAGGGTATCCTTCACCCGTTTTAAATTTTCTCTAAATTTTGTGCCGCGCCTTAGGGTAAACCCGGTGGCCAATATATCAATAAGTGTTAGTTGGGCGATTCGTGAGGCCATCGGCATATACATGTCGGTATCTTCCGGCACCTCCAGAGACAAGACCAAATTACATTCTTTGGCCAGCGGACTGCCTTTGGACGTAATGCCTACCACCGTCGCATCATTGCTGCGGGCTATTTGGGCAATCTCTACCAGACTTTTAGTACGTCCGGTGTGAGATATCAATACCACAACGTCGTCTTCACAGGAGTTCATGCAGCTCATGCGCTGCATTAAGATATCTTCAAAATAGATAACCGGCACGTTAAAGCGGAAAAATTTATTGAGGGCATCGTGCGCCACTGATGCAGACGCTCCTAAGCCAAAGAAGGAAATTTTCTGAGCCTGGGTAAGCAAGTCAACGACTCGGTTGATGGTACTGATGTCTACAGATTGGCGAGCCACTTCAAGGGAAGCCATGGTCGATTCAAATATTTTCTTGGTATATTCTTCTGGGCCATCGTCTTCTTCAACATGACGATTTACATAAGGCGTGCCATTGGCCAAACTCTGAGCGAGGTGCAATTTAAAGTCTGGATAACCTTTCGTGTCCAGGCGTCTACAGAAACGATTAACCGTGGGCTCACTCACATCAGACATCTTAGCCAGCGTAGCAATGCTGCTGTGAATGGCTGTCTGGGGATCCGCTAAGATCACTTCCGCAACTTTGCGCTCGGATTTACTAAAAACAGAATTATGCTGGGTTATCTTTTCAAGAATATTCATGCGTGCACGGAAAACTTCATTATAATTGTTTAACTCAGGCGCTAACATTAACACTGTCAACGCCGCCCTGTGTACAATTGTTGTAACTTTTTAACAAAAAATCTTTCTTTTTAGACCGCATTACCCCTAAAAATTGCGATTTAATGGGGCTAATACCGGGCAAATAGCTGTAAAATTACTACATATAATGTTAACTTTCAGCCCAGATTGCTATTGATTGTGGTGATATTACGTAAAATTGCGGCAGTCATTTACACTTCATATACTAAGTAGGTTGAAAAAAATGGTGTTGGAAAATTCGTTCGAACCTTGTGATTTTGTTCTGTTTGGAACCAAGGGTGATTTGGCCCGGCGCAAACTATTACCGTCTCTTTATCAGCTCGAAAAATCAGACCTTATGCATGCCGATACTATGATCATTGGTGTAGCGAGATACGATATCAGCCAGACGGAATACGTCGCTCTGGTCAAAGAAAATATTGAGAAATTTGGTGAGGAGCCTCTATGTGAAGAAACATGGGCCCGTTTTTCTGCCAAAATAGACTATGCATGCGTGGATATGAAAGATCCAAAGAGCTACAAAACTTTTGCCGGACATGTTGACCCAAAACGCACTATGGTTTGTTATTTTGCTACGCCGCCGTCTATTTTTGGCGATATATGTCGTGGTTTAAAAGCTGCCAAAATTATCGACAAGAGCATGCGTGTGGTGCTGGAAAAGCCGATTGGTGAAGATTTGGCTTCATCCAAAGTGATTAACGATCAGGTGGCAGAGTATTTTGATGAAAATCAGATTTACCGCATCGATCATTATTTAGGTAAAGAAACAGTACTTAACTTAATTGCCCTGCGTTTTGCCAATTCTATCTTTGCCACTAACTGGGATCATAACTGTATCGATCATGTACAGATCAGTGTCGCCGAATCTGTCGGCATCGAAGGCCGATGGGGATATTTTGACGAAGCGGGTCAAATGCGCGACATGATACAAAATCATCTCTTGCAGATTTTAACCTTGATTGCCATGGAGCCGCCGGCCAATCTTGACGCAGACAGTATTCGCGATGAAAAGTTAAAGGTACTTAAGTCTCTTCGCCCGATTGATTCAACTAATATGAGGCAAAACACGGTTCGAGGTCAGTACACAAGCGGCTTTGTTAAAGGCCAGGAAGTGCCAGGTTATCTAGATGAGCCAGACGCCAATCAAAATAGCAGAACCGAGACCTTTGTCGCCATAAAAGTTGAGTTAGATAACTGGCGCTGGGCGGGCGTGCCGTTTTATTTGCGCACGGGCAAACGCCTACCAAATAAAACCAGTGAAGTGGTTATTTATTTTAAGCGTCAACCACATAACTTGTTTAAAGACAGCTTCGCACAATTACCCCCCAATAAATTGACCATCCGCTTGCAGCCTGATGAAGGTGTGGAAGTGACGGTAATGAACAAAGTACCAGGCTTGACTGGAAAAGGGTCGATGGATTTACAAAAATCCAAGCTTAATTTGAGCTTTTCTGAAACCTTTAAAGATGAACGCATTGCAGATGCGTATGAAAAACTGCTGCTGGAAGTGATGATAGGGAATCAGGCTTTGTTTGTGCGTCGTGATGAGGTGGAAGCCGCGTGGAAATGGGTTGATGGCATATTAGCCGCATGGAAAGGCAGTAACGAAGCACCTGAACCTTACCAGGCAGGATCGTGGGGGCCAGTTGCGTCCATTGCACTCTTAGCCCGTGAAGACAGGGCCTGGTATGAAAGTAGAATGGGGAAAAAATAACATGCCTTTACAACAATCAAAATTTGCCAGTGCTCAGCAGTTAAATAACAGTTTTGCCAGACGCATTACAACATTACTTAGCGCGGGTATAGAAGAAAATGGTCGGGCGAGCCTGATAGTATCCGGCGGTAGAACCCCGGCAGGCTTATTTGAAAAATTATCCCATGCGAATTTGCCATGGGAAAAAATCGACGTGAGTCTAGCCGATGAACGCTGGGTAGCGTCAGACGATGACGCCAGTAACGAAAAAATGCTACGGGCCAAATTGTTGAAAAACAACGCAGCGGTGGCCAATTTCGTCGGCCTAAAAACTGACCATAGCGACGCGACAGAGGCAGTTGAGCAATGTACGGATAATCTCGCACAGATGCATACGCCCTTTGAAGTGCTGATCCTGGGTATGGGTGAAGACGGTCATACCGCCTCTTTGTTCCCATGTTCAGCGCAAATTGAACAAGGCTTAGATATGGAATCAGGCAACGCCTATATTACTGTGCAGCCTACGACCGCCGCCAATCAGCGCATGTCACTCACCTTGCCTGCCTTGCTCAACAGTAAAAAGATTTTTTTGCACCTCACGGGTCAGGGCAAAAAAGATGTACTGGAGCAAGCTGTTACCGGTGATGACGAATTGGCCATGCCGATCCGTGCAGTACTAAACAACGCCTCAGTTGAACTTATGTGGGCACCCTAGTTAGGAGCAGGTAATGAATTCTCTAATTCAAGATGTAACGGAGCGTATTATTGAGCGCAGTCAAGATTCACGGAAAGCGTATCTTGATAAAATCAATAGGGCTCGATTGAATGGCCCTCATCGTGGTGTGTTGTCCTGCGGCAACCTGGCCCATGGTTTTGCGGCCTGTGGTACTGAAGATAAAGATGATTTGCGTAGTATGACTAAGGCGAATATTGCCATTGTTTCTTCGTATAACGACATGTTATCTGCCCATCAACCCTATGAGGCTTATCCGGCCTTACTGAAAAAAGCGATCAGCGATGTGGGCAGTGTGGCCCAGTTCGCTGGTGGCGTTCCCGCCATGTGTGACGGTGTCACTCAGGGCAACCCCGGTATGGATCTCAGCTTGATGAGCCGTGACGTCATCGCCATGTCTACTGCTGTTGCCTTGTCACATAATATGTTTGACGGAACATTAATGCTGGGGATTTGTGACAAAATTGTCCCTGGACTATTGCTTGCGGCGCTGAGCTTTGGCCATTTACCCACGGTATTTGTTCCCGCTGGCCCAATGCCTTCTGGTTTGCCGAATAAGGAAAAAGCGCGTATTCGTCAGGCTTATGCAGAAGGGAAAGTGGATCGAGCGGCCTTGTTGGAAGCTGAATCTCAATCTTATCATTCTGCTGGCACCTGTACCTTCTATGGCACCGCAAACAGTAACCAATTAGTCGTGGAAGTCATGGGCCTGCATTTGCCCGGCTCATCGTTTGTCAATCCTGGTACACCTTTGCGTGCTGCGCTAACCGATGCAGCCGCCCGTCAGGTGACACGTATTACTGATCTTGGGGACAGTTATCGCCCTATTGGGCATATTGTTGATGCCAAAGCTATCGTTAATGGCATCGTGGCACTGCTGGCAACCGGTGGTTCAACTAATCACACCATGCACTTAGTTGCAGTAGCCAAAGCCGCGGGTTATATCGTTAACTGGGATGATTTCTCAGATATTTCTGATGCAGTTCCGTTGCTAACCCGAATTTATCCAAATGGCTCGGCGGACATCAATCACTTTACTGCTGCAGGCGGGATGGCTCTGTTGTTCAAAACATTACTGGATGCGGGGCTGATCCACAATGATGTGCTTACAATTTGTGGTGAGGGCCTAGAGCAGTATACCAAAGAACCCATGCTAGAAGATGGCGAACTCGTTTGGCGGGATGGTCCGACTAAATCATTGGATCCTAAGGTTATTGCCACTGTAGCTAACCCTTTCAAGCCGGACGGTGGTCTGTCAGTGCTAACCGGTAATTTGGGCCGTGCGGTTATGAAGACCTCTGCCTTACGTGAACCCCACTGTCATATTAAAGCACCGGCGGTGGTATTTGACGATCCCAATGAGCTAAATGCAGCCTTTAAGGCCGGCGAGTTGGATAAAGATTGTATTGTTGTGGTGCCGTTTCAAGGACCCTCTGCCATCGGCATGCCGGAACTTCATAGCTTGTCACCCCCGCTTGGCGTACTTCAGGACAAAGGATTCAAAATTGCACTGATAACGGACGGTCGTATGTCCGGTGCCTCGGGTAAAGTCCCAGCCGCCATCCATGTAACGCCGGAGGCGAGCAAAGGTGGTTTACTCGCTAAAGTGAAGACAGACGATATGATTGAAATAAATACCGAAACAGGTGAAATCAGTCTTTTACTTGACCATGCAGAGCTAGACGCGCGGGAACTTAGAGTGCTTGATTTCAGCGCCCATCAAACGGGCATGGGCCGCGAAATGTTCGCCGGGATGCGTACTACCCTGACCGGAGCAGAGCAGGGCGCGTGTTCACTGTTTGCAGATCAGGAGTAAACCAATGTCGGTAAGTTTTGTAGCGGACGTGGGTGGCACAAATATTCGCCTAGCCCAGATTAGTGATGGAAAATTATGCGAGATTAAAAAGTATCTTTGTAGTGAATTTGCCACTATTACCGATGCGATCCAAAGCTATTTCGCCGAGTATCCAGAGGTCGGTTTTAAGGCCGGTTGTCTGGGTGTAGCCTGTCCGGTAAGCGATGACTTTATATCAATGACCAATAATCACTGGAAATTTTCCATTGAAAAGTTGAAAGACTCCCTGGGTTTAAGATGGTTAGGTGTTATCAATGATTTTACCGCCGTAGCCCATGCGCTACCTGTTTTGACTACCAAGCAAAAAGAGCAAGTTGGGCAGGGAAAAGCAATAGGGCATGACAATATCGCGGTATTTGGCCCCGGTACGGGATTAGGGGTTAAACACCTTACCTATACCGATAAAGGCTGGTTGGCGTTAGATGGCGAAGGGGGGCATGTAGATTTTGCTGCAGTGGATGAAAACGATATCGCCATCCTGCAGTTTTTAACCGCTAAATATGGCCATGCATCTGCTGAGGAAGTGATGTCTGGTCGTGGTTTGGTACAGGTTTATCAGGCACTCGCTAAACATAAAGGACTGACGTCTGTATTTGACGAGGCATCAGATATTACTGACCGGGCACTCGACGGCAGTTGTGAGCTATGTGTAGCGACTTTGACTCAATTTTGTCGGATTATGGGCAGTTTTGCCGGCAATCTTGCCCTCAACATGGGCACGAGAGGTGGTGTTTACATCGGCGGTGGCATCGCCCCACGATTTATTAATTTTCTAAAAAACAGTGATTTCCGCGTTCGCTTTGAAGCAAAAGGACGGTTTCGTGATTACGTAGCCAGTATCCCTACTTATATTATTACTGAGCCCGACCATGGTTTGATTGGTGCAATGGCTTATCTAGAACAGAATTACAAAGGTTAAGTACAATGACAAAAAATTGGAAAGTATCGTCAGAAGAAATCTTTAGCCAAGGTCCGGTTGTGCCCGTGCTGGTGATAAAAAGCGTTGAACATGCTGTACCCATCGCCCGTGCCTTGATTGCGGGCGGCATTCGTGTGTTAGAAGTGACCCTTCGTACTCCTTCTGCTTTGGATGTGATCAGCGAAATCGCCAAAGAAGTGCCTGAGGCGCTTATCGGAGCCGGTACGGTGACCAATCGCCAGCAGCTTAAGGAAGTCCAAGATGCCGGTGCATTATTTGCCATCAGCCCTGGCATGACCCCAGATTTATTGGCTGCGGGTAATGAAGGTGAAATCGCCCTTATCCCCGGTGTTTCGTCTATTTCTGAACTAATGAAAGCAGTCGATTTCGGTTATACCCATCTTAAATTCTTCCCGGCAGAAGCATCAGGTGGCGTAAAAGCACTAAAGGCTATTGGCGGTCCATTCCCGGACATTGCGTTTTGCCCAACGGGCGGTATTAGCCCGGAAAATTATAAAGATTATCTGGCCTTGCCAAATGTGCGTTGTGCAGGTGGCTCATGGTTGGTGCCGGAAGATGCGGTACAAGCAGGTGATTGGGATAAAATTACTGAACTTGCCAAACAAGCCGTCGCGGGTGCGTCTAGCTAAAGTCTTTAGCCACTAGCGATTTTCTTTAAGGTCACGAATGTGGCCTTTTTGTTGTTTGGGAAGGCAACTTCGCTGCTATACCTGTATTATACCAATTGCCATAAGTAATTACCCTCTTAGCAAGATTTAAAGCCGCTTTAAACCTCGCCCTTTCTGAGTGCGCAATTACTTGTGGTGATTGGTATTACTTTCATATTCGAAACCAATTCTTTGTAATGGTAATACTGTAAGAGTAATGCTTACCGGTTGTACCATCAAGATTGCCTCAGTACACCTACTGAGGCTCAACATAATTAACAGAATGGCATGATAATCTATGCCCTTGGTCGTTTAGCTTTTACTCTGATGGCGGAGTATACTTGTAGCCCTTTTATACCAATCCACCTAGATATCTGCTCACCCAGCTCAGCGATGAATAAAAGTAGCGTAATCGCGGCGTGTTTTTATCAGTCTTAAGGGTAAAGCGTAAACGACTTTTATATCTCCCTTCGGGAAAGGCTGGCAAGCTCCCTAGCTGCATTGCAACGTCTATGAAGGCAATGCATTCCTTCGACGGTGCGCTTTGCTATGAAACTTGCCAAGGCCTTCTGAGTTGATCACATATCAAGGCGCAATGGTATTAGTTGAATTTAAGATATGAAAAAGATGTAAATATGGAAAATATGAGGTAACGTAAATTTTAGATTTTAGCAAAAATGACGTTTGCTCTATGTAGTACTCAAATAGTACTCAATATGTCGTATTTCACAAACTAGATACATGCGTGTGATAAAATAATCCCTAGAAGTGAACAAAAAAGTTGTACTGGAATGGAATTTACCGGGGAAAAAATTGGATCACTTTCTATATATACAAAAAGGGTCGAAGACAATCTGTCAGCAATCCTTGGAGGAGTAGGCATTAAAGCCCTCTTAGTACTGGCGATCATTTTAGCGATTCTATCACCCCTTAACTCCTGGGCGGAGGATGATATTCCCACGCAAGTCTTAGTTGAACCGAATACGGCCACGTCTTCCATGCCTATTCAGTTTAACTCTCGCGAGTTGGCGTGGATGCAAATCCACAAAAAGATCAAAATCGGCACCAGTCAGTACCCGCCCCTAAGTTATATGGATAATTCTGGCTCAATAGCCGGGATCAGTGCAGATTTTCTTAGTCTGATCTCAGAGAAAACGGGCTTAAGGTTTGAAATCGAAAAGCTCGATTGGCTCGAGCTTATGAAGCAGTCCAAAAACCGGGGAATTGATCTGTTTTCAGGCTTGAAAAATCCGGAGCGGGATAAATACCTAAATTTTACCAGCCCCTATCTAAATGTTTCCTACGTTGTCATCAATCGTGTGGACATGCCATTTCTCTCTAGTTTTCACAACCTCAATGGACGCAAGGTCTCTGTAGTCAATGATTGGGCTGTGCACAAACTATTAAAAAACACATTCCCTAACGTTGTTGTTATGCCATACGACAATTTAAAAAAGGCAATAAGAGCGGTCTCCACAGGTGAAGTAGAAGCCTATGTGGGGGATCTTTTTACGGCCAGCTACGAGATACAAGAATCAGTCCTGACCAATCTCAAAGTCGCGTCCGCTGCGCCATTTAAAGATGATTTTGTCAGGTTTGCGGTACGTAAGGATTGGCCAGAACTAACAACTATTTTAGAAAAGGTAATCCAGTCTATATCTCGCGAACAGCGTGGTGCTATCTTGAATAAATGGTTACAGGTCAAGTATGAGAAGGGCGTTGATTATTCACTAGTCTGGAAATGGACTGGTGCCGTTGCTAGTTTTGCCGCTTTAATTATTATCATTATTAGTATGTGGAATCGCAACCTTAAACGAGAGATCAGCCTTCGCCAGAATGTCGCGTCAGACTTGCAACGGGCCAAGAATATTGCGGAAGGTGCCAATAAGAGTAAATCAGAGTTTCTGGCCAATATGAGTCATGAAATCAGAACACCGCTGAATGGCGCCTTGAGCATGGCCAAGTTGCTGGAAGGAACGGCGCTAAATAGAGTGCAGCGTCAATATGTTGATGCCATAACATTCTCCGGTCAGTCCCTGCTGTTGCTGATTAATGATATTTTGGATATTTCGAAAATTGAAGCGGGTAAACTGCCACTGGAAATCACGGCGTTTGAGCTCAAGCCGATAATAGATGGTATTATCAAGTTATTGGCAATTAAAACAAAAGAGCAATCAAACTATATTACCAGCTATATCGATCAGTCCGTCCCAGCCATTCTGGTAGGTGATGCCGCACATTTACGCCAGATTCTTTTCAACCTCATCGGTAACGCCATAAAGTTCACTAAAGGCGGTGAGATAAGTATCGAGGTAGTTCGAAATACTAATACCGACAATACCGACAATGTCGTAGTTCTTTTTAAGGTGATCGATAACGGTATCGGGATCCCAAAAACCGTGCAGTCACAAGTCTTTGACGTATTTACTCAAGCTGACAGCTCGACTAGCCGGCTTTATGGTGGCAGCGGACTGGGTCTGTCAATCTGCCATCGTCTTGTTGCATTAATGAGCGGGAAGATAGGCTTTGATAGTAGGGAAGGCTTAGGCAGTACCTTTTGGTTCGAACTGCCCTTATCTTCGGCTGAGGCAATTTCCCTTGTTGAAGGTGACAAAGATAGCAGCGGCTTCTCATTCTGCCCCTTAAATATCCTGTTAGTGGAAGATGACCTCGTTAACCAAATAGCAGAATCAGCATTGCTTCAACAAGAAGGGCACCAGGTGACGATAGCCGATGACGGTTATGTTGCATTGGAAATTCTGACGAGCTACCTAAACAATGACGCAGAGCCGTTTGATCTGATTCTGGTTGATATTCGCATGCCGGGCATGAGTGGACAGGAAACAACCGTTTGTATTCGACAAATGCCAACGCCGATCGGGACGCTACCGATAATTGCGTTAACCGCTGATGTCACTGTGGAGAATATTAGTGAGTGTTATGCCGCAGGGATTGACAAGGTGTTATCGAAGCCAATTAATCTTCAAAAACTTTCCCAAGAACTTCGTGCAATATCTAAGTCCATAGATCGGAATAAACCCAGTTTATCCCAATAGTTAACCTGAGATCTAATGAGTTAAGACTGGCTTTTCGGTTTTATTCTGCTTGGTGGCAAAGGGAAAACGGGAGCCGAATATGACCCCATGATCTCACATGATTGTTTCAGGAAATTTGTGAATGTTAAAATTGATTGTGTTCTGTCTGTACAATGTCTCAGCTTGAGTGCCAACTAATCTAATTCATAGCGGTGATACTCTTTGCTTGAGTTAAGAGTAACACCAATTCATATTAACCTGTGATCTCGGTACTCACTTGTCTTTTATTGGTTATCACAGAGCACACCGAGGAAAGGCTTATGTGATAGCAGCGCTCAACGGGTGACAAAAATGTGTGCGTGGGATTGGACAAAAATGGACAGCAATCAAGTTGGAATGGTATAAAGTATATTGCCGCCTATGGAGTCTTTGATGGAAACCCAAATAGCTTATATATTCCCCTCAGCGCCGTTAGCCAACCGCTTCTTGAATACCCTAAAGCATTGGTCTGTGGCCGAGGTTAAGGTCAATCTGCACAAAGAAAGTAATAGTGTACTGGTGGCCTATTACTTTGACGGCAAAGGCTTTGATTCGACTTGCTCAGAATTGGACGATCTTGCTGGGACTTATGAAGGGCGTGAGGTATAAAACACCTGCCTATTCCTCTTCCAAACAAATCTCGGCCCGGACATATGGTGACCGAAGCGCGATAAGATTTCTCGTTACGGTACATCTGTCCATTTGTGTTTTTGGCCAAGATACAGATATGATGGCCACAGATTGTCCTGGACGGTTTTTTAATGTCGAACACCCTGAGCACAAAAAGTTACCACTACATTATCGTCGGAGCAGGATCGGCCGGTTCATTGTTGGCCAACCGACTCAGTGCTGACCCCAATAATCAGGTGCTGTTGCTCGAAGCGGGTGGAAAGGATAACTATCCCTGGATCCACATTCCCATTGGTTATTTGTATTGCATTGATAATCCCCGTACCGACTGGTGCTTTCGAACTGAGGCCGACCCCGGCTTAAATGGCCGTCAGTTATTGTATCCCCGCGGCAAAACTCTAGGTGGTTGTTCGAGCATTAACGGCATGATTTATATGCGCGGGCAGGCGCAAGACTATGACCAATGGGCCGCGGATACTGGGGAGTCCCAGTGGTCATGGGAAAACGTGTTGCCAGGCTTTATGGCCCATGAAAGCCATTTTTCTTTAGACACAGCAAACAGTAAATACCAGCAAACTGGCTATTTTCACGGTGCTAACGGAGAATGGCGGGTTGAACAACAGCGTCTACGCTGGGACATTCTAGACTGCTTTTCTGAAGCCGCCGTGCAGGCCGGTATCCCGGCAACGGAAGATTTCAACACGGGGGATAATTTTGGTGTGGGGTATTTTGATGTCAATCAGCGCAAAGGCTGGCGCTGGAATACGGCAAAGGCTTTTTTACACCCCATTCGTAAAAAGCGCAGTAATCTTACTATCGTCACCAGAGTACAGGCCAAGCGCTTATTATTTGCCAATCCAGAGCAGGAACTCCCTCTGTGCAATGGCGTAGAACTTGCGATCGGTGACATTTTGCAACAGGTGTTTGCCAGCAAAGAAGTCATCCTATGTGCCGGTGCAATCGGCACGCCACATCTATTACAATTGTCTGGCATTGGGCCAGGGGAGTTATTGACAAAATATGCAATTCCTGTCGTGCAGGAACTCCCCGGTGTGGGTGAAAATCTGCAGGATCATTTACAGATCCGTACGGTGTTTAAAGTTAAGGGGGCTTGCACCTTAAATACATTGGCCTCAACTTGGTTGGGTAAATTGCGCATTGGTATTGAATATGCTCTGTTTCAAACCGGCCCGATGAGCATGGCCCCCTCCCAGCTCGGCGCATTTGCTCGCAGTGATAGTGGGCAAGCTCAGTCCAATATTGAATTTCATGTTCAACCCTTGAGCCTCGATGCTTTTGGTGACCCGCTGCACAATTTCCCGGCTTTTACTGCCAGTGTCTGTAACCTCAAACCAAGTAGTCGAGGGCAGGTGAAAATACAAAGTGCGGACTATCGTCAAGCGCCGTTAATTATTCCTAATTATCTCAATACATCAGAGGATAGAAAGGTAGCAGCGGACTCAATACGCGTAGCTCGTAATATCGTTGTACAGTCGGCCCTTGCTCAGTATCAACCGGAGGAACTAAAACCTGGCCTTGAATATCAAAGTGATGATGAGTTGGCCAAACGAGCCGGTGATATTGCCACCACTATTTTTCATCCTGTGGGCACGGCGAAGATGGGTGCGAGGACGGATCCTATGGCAGTAGTCGATCCTCGTTTGAAAGTTCATGGGGTAAAAAACCTAAGAGTGGTCGACGCCAGTGTGATGCCGATGATCACCAGCGGCAATACTAATAGTCCCAGCATGATGATCGCAGAAAAAGCCGCCCGTTGGATCTTAAGCCAATAAAGGCAATCTCTTTACTCTGCAGTTTCGACGCTTAGGGCATAGCCCGAATATTTGCGCATATTGATCACTCGGTCGCCGTCCAATAACCAGTATTGGCCTTTGAGTCCCTGTAAGGTGCCGCTGAATTCCCCTTCCTTATCCAGATTAATCGATTTCACTTTTTCTGGATATTGCTGCACGGGGTAGTGGATGTCGACTGGCGGCACATCGAGAATATCGATGGCCTGAAATCCATATTCACCAATGATTTCGTCCAGGTCGTCTTCAACCTGTTCAAGTAATGACTCTTTGAGGGTTTGTAAATCAATTTTGTCGGGCTGGCTTTTTAACATGGTTCGCCAATTTGTTTTGTCGGAGATATGCTCCTTGAAGGCCGTTTCTACCAGGCCGCTGGTCAAACGGTTTTGCACCCGCATAATTGCCATAGCCTGAGTCGCACCCTGGTCAAGCCAGCGACTCGATACTAGTTCGCTTACATGTCGTGTGATACCGACTTTTACCGTGCCGGTATTGGCCAGATATACAAAATGATCGCTTAAACAGTTGGCTTCTCCCCATTCCGGTTCTCGGCAAGTGCCCTTATCGTAATGACACAATTCAGGTCGCATTATACAGGTATCACATTGAGCCAGACTCATAAGACAACGATAGCAGTAACCCTGAGCAAAACTTTTCTTGGTTTTCTTTTGGCAATGTAGGCAATGAATTTCACCCCCATATACCACCTTGATTTGGCTGCCAATCAAGGGATTCATGTCGATCAGAGAATCACCTACAGGTAGTTGGTACTGAGCTAGATGATCAGGGTCGATACTGACCTGCATTTTGCGAATATTGCCTTGGTAAATCGTCATTGATAAGGGTTCCAGTATGAGCTCAAAAGTTACATGCAAGCCATTGTGACAGTAAGCATCCCAAGTTTCACTTATACATTATGATTGAACATCAATAGACCTTGTGACAATAATGTAGATTCTATTAAACGAGTGACGGTGACAACTTGAAATCGTTAGCCTTAGCTATATCCGCTTTTTTTCATTTCTTAGGCTCAAGCTACTAAGGAGGTTACGATGGGAGTGATATTGTTCCCACCTGATGTGACCATTGATGAAAAAACTAAAGAGTGTGTGGGCAAAAATATCACCGCCACTAGAGAGCTATTATTAAAATACGATATCAGGGGTCACGTACTATGTGTGCCACCTTCAAAACTCATTCGTATGATCGAGAACGCCGAGGTTGATTTTACTATTAGCATTAAGAGCAATGAGGCAATGGCCAAGCATGTGGTGTTTAGTGACATCCCATTTCGAAAAGTAATACTCAATATCTATACTCATAATCAGTCAAATCAGCGCAAGATTATTTCAGCCGTTAGAGGGTTTGATTATCAAGGCCAACGACAAAAAAGCAGCCAAAAGGGCTTTGAATTTATTAATTTTCCGAATACCATTTCGGCTATCCCAGTGTTTTTGAAGGGACGAAGCGACTACATGCTGTCCTACGAATCACCGGTTCAGAATTACCTGCGTACAAATAATATCACCACGAAAGTTAGCGATTCCATTACACCGCTGCTGGAAGTAGGCACCTACTATGGCACAGCCAAGGGCTCTGTCCATCAAGAAGCTTATGCAGGCTCTTAGTGACTATGCAGAAAAACATCAGGCGCAATTTTTTCTATCGGCCTGGCAACAGGAAAATGTGACTAAAAAAACTGACAGGAAATAAGTACAATGTTTGCCCTCAAAGTTCATCGTTACTCTACTCGCTCTTTTGAAGCTTCAAAGCAGCTATAGGTAGCACCTTTGTCGCGAGCTTGTCCTGCTATTTAATTCTGAATACGCCGATGGTAGATCCCGGGCTCAGAATCTTTTATGACCTATGCGCCATGTATTTTTTGGTAGTAGTCCACTGAACTTACCCAAGGGATGATCCCGTAACCATAAGCTTCCATTTCCATTGCCTCTAAACACTGTGTCAGCAAGACTTTGCCGATACCTTGTTTTCTATGCTCGGAAGATACCCCTAGTGGGCCGAAAAAGTCCTTGGCACTTGTGTCATAAAATCCGATGATTTCTTTTGCAGCACGGCTACGTAGCTGGCTGTTGGATACCGCAGCAGTGCGACTGCACATTCAGAGGCCCAACGGTGGCCAACTTCGCCGAAATGGCGGCGAACAAATTCAATAATCTGATTTTTATCCATTGCAAGAGCCCGTTTAAAACTGACCCCTGATGTTTCAATTTGCACTTTTTGCTGCGAGATATCAGCCAGCGTATATAATTTCACCAGCATATCCGTCATGGGTTACCCCTCTTGTTAAAACACTTCCTTATTTGTTGCACATTATTCCACCAACCAGTTGCTAAACTAGTGCTTGATTTAGAACAACCAATAGGTGCGTAATATGAAAAATCCAGTTATCAAAATCAGTATACTGTTTGCTGTATTTTTGTCTTTTTCACAGTTTAGCTTTGCAAAGGGCAGGGACGCAGTGCTAGACAAAGGTCAACACAGAGTGCGTCCCCAACGTCCCGCTTTTTCCACTTTAGATTTAGATGGTGATGGCAGTGTGGTATTGGAGGAGTTTAAGCGGCAGCCCATAAAACGAAGATCCCACGAAGAGATTTTTGGCCATATAGACGCAGATGCGGATGGAGTGATCAGTGAGCAGGAATTTAACAGCCATAAACCTCCACGTCGTGCAAAAAGGGACAGAAATAAGTCCAACTAAGCTTGTCTGAAGTGACATTCAACTTATGATCTTCTTTGCTCTAGTAGATCATTGGTTGATTGTTTATATACCCCTGTGGCTATTGAGCTTTAGCTTCATTGCCTGCATGCTTCGCCATAAGTCCCATCCATCACCATGACGAGTGCCAAGTTTTGCTTGAACAACTTAAACAGGTTTTTGCCGACGAGCTTATTGTTAAACTAGAGATCGTGCAGAGCCTGTGGAGTGGTTACGGTGAAATAGCCCGCTACCATAGCCCCCGTCTAGCTAAAAATATTATTGTTAAACAAATTTCACCACCTGCAGAATCGAAACATCCGAGAGGTTGGAATACGCAAAGCAGTCACCAACGTAAACTTAAGTCCTACCAAGTTGAAGCGTCCTTTTACCAACATTATGCGGAAAAATGCGACAAAAACTGCAAAGTCCCTAATTTACTTGCGTGTATTGAAGATGGTGTGCAGACCAGTATGGTTCTCGAAGATTTGAATTTTTGCGGATTTACCGAACGGCGCAGTGCCGCGACAATAGCAAAGAGCAAGTTGGCTATTCGCTGGCTGGCTTATTTTCATGCCCGTTTTCTCAATACAGTTACCGACGACTTGTGGCCAGTCGGCACCTATTGGCATTTGGCAACCCGCCAAGATGAATGGGCGGCTATGCCTGAAGGTGACTTGAAAAAAGGGGCTGCAAAAATCAGCACAGCGCTAAATAACGCAAAATTTCAAACCCTGATACACGGTGATGCGAAACTTGCCAATTTTTGCTTTCATCAAGATAAAGCTACCTTGGCGGCAGTGGATTTTCAGTATGTGGGCAAAGGTCTTGGCATTAAAGATCTCGCTTATTTGTTAGGCTGCTGCTTTAATGATGCGCAACTTTTTAAATATGAAAAACCATTGCTGGCGTATTATTTTGCACAATTAACACAGGGGATGAAACACTATAAAACTGTTTGCGATTTTAGTGCATTAGAAACAGAATGGCGTTTACTCTATCCCCTGGCCTGGGCAGATTTTTATCGGTTTTTACAGGGATGGAGTCCGGGACACTATAAAATTAACTCATATATGCTTCATCAAGCTGATTTTGCTCTCAACTATCTGACTACACAGGAAGGCAATTAATGCTGACTCGCTATGCAGTTACTTACATTAGCATCCTATTCGCTTTTTTGTGTTTAGACGGAATATGGCTAGGGCTAGTTGCCGGGGACAGTTATCGAGAGGCGATTGGCCACCTTATGCGCAAGGATTTTCCAACCTGGCCTTGGGTGGTATTCTACTTGGCGTACGTCGGCGCTATTTTGTATCTTGCGGTGTCCGTTTCCAGCACTAAAAAGCATTCGGCGCTGCGCGGTGCAGTTATAGGCATGGCCGCCTATGGTGCTTACAATCTGACAAACTACAGTATTATTATTGATTGGCCACTAGCCATAACCTTGCAAGATTGGTTATGGGGTACGGTACTTACCGCTGCTTCGGCCTTGGCGGGTAGCGCAGTGTGGCTGCGTTTGGGTGTCAAATGACTCAAATCGCTCTGGGCAAACCATCCCTTTCAAGCAATATTAAGTATGCGCTAAAAGCCAATGTACTGCCGGCGATATTCCTCCAGACATTGGCGATATGTATCGGCTTAAGTTATTTTTACTGGTCAGCGGCTCAGCCTGTTTTCAGCTTTGTTGCCGAGCTTAGAGCCGAGTACGGTTTGGGCTATGCGATAGTCTCTACCTCTATATTTGGTGGTTTGTTACCATTTTGCTTTATGTATCTAAAAGGCGGAATCAAAACACAAGTCATCCTCCAGCTCTTATTCTACTGCGTACTTTGGGCCTTGATGGGTGTGTTAATCGCTGAATTTTATACTTTTCAGGCCTACCTGTTTGGCAGTGGCAACGATTTTTTCACCGTTGCCAAAAAAGTCGCATTTGACCAATTTGTGTATAGCGTTTTAATCACCTGCCCATTTTTAACCCTGGTGTATATGTGGAAGGACAACGGCTTCTCGTGGTCAAAGACCAAACCACTCATCAATAGATCTTTGTTAACGATCAAAATCCCGACAGTGTCGGTCATCTATATGCTGCCAACCGACTTGCAGATCCCCCTATTCAATTTTGTGCTATGCCTGTTTGTGCTGATCCTGGCACTCCTGCATGTGGAAGAATAAGCCCTAAGAGGCAAAGCTTTAACACTGACAAATGTGCTAACGCTTTAATAATACTAATTTCGCCCCCAGATCGTACACTGACAAATAATCAAGGTTGTTGCCTTTTATGGCATCAGCAGCTCAAAGGAACAATGTGAAACCCGTTAAAACTACCACCCTTATGAAATGGCTATTCGGCCAACTTCGTCCTTATAAGTTACAAGTAATATTTGCTCTGGCGGCACTGATTATTGGCTCATCGGCATGGTTGCTCTTGGGGCAGGGTGTGAAAGCAGTCGTGGATGAAGGCTTTATTGCCAATAACGCGGCTAAACTAAATCAAATGATGTTGTTTGTGATGGGGATTGCCCTGACAGGCAGCTTGGCTGCATATTTTAGATTTTATTATATGATTTGGCTTGGCGAACGGGTCAGTGCTGATATTCGTCAGAATGTATATTCCCATCTACTCACTTTATCTCCGGCTTTTTTTGAGAAAACCCGAACCGGTGAAGTTATTTCTCGCTTCACCTCTGATACCACCGTGTTGCAGTCCGTTGTTGGCATGGGGTTGTCTATGGGGCTTCGTTCCAGTATTACCTTTGTAGGCGCATTAATACTAATGCTATTTACGAGTCCTTGGTTAACCCTGTATGTGCTTATTGCAGTGCCGGTTGTACTGCTACCCATACGAATATTTGGTGCGAAAGTGCGCCTTTTTGCACGTAATAGTCAGGACCGAGTAGCTGATTTGGGGGCTTATGTAGATGAAAGTCTACATGAAATTCATACGGTGCAGGCCTACTCTCATGAGCAGACAGACCGGAGTATGTTTTTTGACCGCGTAGAAGATGTGATGGATGCGGCAAAAATGCGTATCAAATTCAGGGCACTGATGGTCGCAACCATTATGTCTATCAGCATGAGTGCTATTGTCATCGTAGCCTGGCTGGGGGCGCAGCAAGTATTAACCGGCAGTTTGAGTGCCGGTGAGCTAACTGCTTTTATGATTTACGCGGTGATGGCGGGGGGCGCAGTAGCCACCATAAGTGAAGTGATCGGTGAATTACAAAAAGCGGCGGGGGCCAGTGAGCGTCTACTGGAATTACTTAACACCAATACCACCATCGAATCCCCCCTCATTCCAAGTGAGCTACCGGAAAAAGTGAGTGGTAATTTGAGCATGCAAGGTGTTACGTTTTCTTACCCTGGAGCCCTTGATATTGCAGTGATAAAAGATGTTAATCTACAGATTAAAAGTGGCGAACGTATTGCTTTAGTTGGCCCAAGTGGAGCAGGTAAATCTACTATTTTCCAGCTTTTATTAAGATTTTACGATACCACTGGCGGTTTGATCCAACTGGATGGTTTAGCAATTAAAGAACTTGATTTGGCTGCGCTGCGGGAACAGTTTGCTCTAGTCCCTCAGGAATCAGTTATCTTTGCCTGCAGCGTTTTGAACAACATTGCTTATGGTCGGCAGGGAGCCAGTTTTGCCGACGTTAAGGCTGCTGCCATCGCAGCCCGAGCCAATGATTTTATCGAGGAATTGCCCCAAGGGTATCAAACTAATCTGGGTGAACGTGGAGTGCGCTTATCGGGCGGGCAAAAGCAGCGGATCGCTATAGCCAGGGCTATCTTAGCCGACCGACCAATCTTGTTGTTAGATGAAGCAACCAGTTCGCTAGATGCGGCCAATGAGCAACATGTTAAACTGGCTTTAGAAGAACTAATGAAAGATAAGACCACCTTGATTATCGCCCACCGTCTGGCAACGGTGATCAATGCAGACAGGATAGTGGTGATGGACAAGGGCCAGATCGTTGCGGTGGGTACCCATCAAGAATTGGTTGGAAAAAACGAACTGTATCGGGAATTTGCCCAGTTGCAGTTAGTTAGTTAGATATTTACACTAGTTAGTGTATTCATTTTTTTATAGGAGCGTAGTTTGGAAATAGCACAAGTTGGCGAGTTAGTCCTGCGTACACCAGCACGCCAGGTTACTGACAACGAGTTTTCTGCTACTGAGTTTAGCCAGTTTACCCAGGCATTGCTGCAAACGATGCTGGAAGCAAAAGGCATTGGTATCGCCGCTCCCCAGGTATTCGATCCTCGAGCTATTATGATCATTGCCTCCCGGGCTAACGCACGTTATCCCGATGCGCCAGAAATGGCACCCTTGATATTGGTTAATCCACGGATATTGGCACAAAGCGCCAACCAGGTTTGGCATTGGGAAGGGTGTTTGTCGATCCCCGGTTTACGTGGCCGCATCGAACGTCCCGATTGGGTAGAGGTGCAGTATCAAAGCGCTTTAGGTGAGTTGAATACAAAGCGTTTTGAAGGCTTTGTGGCACGCATTTTTTTGCATGAGTACGACCACTTGATCGGCAAGACCTGGCTTGATCATATTGATTGCACGGAGAATATTATGGCCGAAAGTGTATGGTTGAAAGCTTTGACGAAGAAGTAAATCAGCTAGTAAGTTAGCAGAATATACTCTTGCTTAGTTACATTTTGATGAGAAAAACACCACTTATTTTTAAGCTACGCCCTACCAATTATTGAGCAGTCAGTTAGCATACATATTAATTAACGTTTATTGGTTCAACAAATTGTCCCCTTATATACATGTGCCGTGCTTCCTCTTTGCTTACGTAGCTATTTCATTCTCTTCTAGCGCTCAAGAGCCTGCTGTTGATCCGGTGCATGCCGCCCCAAGTTTTCAACAATGTATTACTGGATTGCAGATAAAGGTGATCCAGGCTGGCGTCAGTGCTAAAACCGCTAAAGACGTGCTGGGACAGGCCAAACATCTTGCAAAAACCCTCTCTTACGATCGCAACCAACCGGAATTTGTACAGACCTTTACCGGGTATTTTTCTAAACGAGTGACGGATTCGCGGATCAATAAAGGCCGTGAGATGTTGGCCAAACACGAGGATTTTCTAAACTCACTTACCAGAGAATACGGTGTGCCGGCTTCCTACCTGGTGGCTTTTTGGGGCCTGGAAACAAATTTTGGTAGCTACAAAGGTAAAATGCCGATTATTGATTCATTGGCAACCTTAGCCTGTGATCAGCGTCGTAGTGAATATTTTTCTGCAGAGTTGATCCAGGCACTCTTGCTGATGGAAAGGGAAACATTAGGAGTGGAAGAGATGCTCGGCTCATGGGCAGGTGCAATGGGGCATACTCAATTTATGCCCACTGCTTACATGCTTTATGCTCGGGATGGTGACCAAGACGGCAAAATTGATTTATGGAACAGCGAAATGGACGCCCTGGCGTCGGCGGCTAACTTTCTCAATCATCTGGGCTGGAAGAGTGGCTACAAGTGGGGACGGGAAGTGAGCCTGCCCGCTGGCTTTGACTATCAACTTGCAGGCAAGGATAGTGCTAAATCTCTGGCGTTTTGGTCAAAGCAAGGCGTGACCAGGGCAAGTGGCAAAGATTTGGGAATATCAGACTTGCCCGCCTCTTTATTAGTACCCGCGGGTCATCAGGGGCCAATATTCTTAGTCTATGACAATTTCGATGTGATCCTGGGCTGGAACAACTCTGAATACTACGGCATTGCCGTGGGGCACCTGGCGGATCGCATTGCTAATAAAGCCATGCTTTCAAAACCCCTGCCCGAACTACCTAACTACACCCTGGCAGAAATGCAGCAACTGCAAAGCAAACTCAATGATCTGGGCTTTGATGTGGGTAAAGCCGACGGCATACTCGGCCCGGCCACTCGCAAAGGTCTGCGGGGCTTTCAGGTTTCCACAGGCGTCATCGCCGATGGTTATCCATCCCGTGAAGTGTTTGGGTCCGTTTTGAGCACATCAGCAGTGCCTTAAGGAACAAAAAAATGCCGATTTTTGTCCTACAGACGCTTTCGGGTCGTTTACGCTTGGCAAGTAAACCCGACCCGTGTAAGGCACTAACCTGGCCTGCCATCAGGTCTGGCTGAAATGAGTATTGGAATATACACCAGCAAATAAACCGTGAAAGCGCAGACCGATAGTAGTGCCGCGACCACATACAAGTTTACCGATAACCCAAGCTCTATATGAGGCACAATTAAACGGCTTACTCCTGCCACAATCATCAAGATAAATGCATATTTCATCAGCCAATGGGCCTGCAAAGGCCTGCCACAATGCCCCAGAGATATGCGCGCAATCATCGCCAGAATCAACGAACTCATTGCCCCGGCAGTTAAGCCGTGTAGCGCGGTTGATGCCACCACGTTGAAACCGGCGTAGTGCACAGTAAACAAAACTAAACTCAGTGGAATAAACCAGTAAGCGAGATGTAAAGACCACACGAGAGGCGTTGTAAAGGTAACTTGAGGTCGCCAGCGCAGGGCTCGAATAATATGGCTGATAGCGCTGGGTGCGAAGATTGAGGCAACAAATGCTTGGGGCAATATAGTGGTGAGATTGCTTATATATAGCAGCACTAAAACCATACTTGAGCCAATGACCAGTTTTTCCAGCCAGGGTAGGTTATCTACTTTTTTAGTCCCTGTGCCATTAGCGGTAAACATGGGGAACACCCGCCCGGCGACTAGGGTCATCAATAAGGTGATGAGCATCACCGTGCTATACATTCCCCAGCTGTAATAATGCTGCTCGTCACTTAACACCGACAGTCGAGTGAGGCCATTTGCGCTGGCAAGTAATAACAGTACCGGGACAAAAATCAGGTTTCTATATTGTTTGACTTTCAGTACCAGTTTGGCCAGAAAAAATCCCGAAACCAATAGAAAACTCAGATCAATTATCGCCACAAGTAAGCCGATATTGTCAGAACATCACCAACCCCTGATACAAATTTTCGATATTCGCTTAGGGTTATTTTTTTGTATATAAGCTTGTGGCTATACTGTTTGCAGTCAAAAACTGCTATACTCCTGCCGATTTTTTAAGCAGTTCATACTTTATAGTTATTGGAGCGACATGTCCGCCACATCTCAATCAGTACAGATTCAGCCAGCCGCTAGCACTAAAGCGCTAAAGGACGATACGTCCCGCAGCAGAGCTAAGCCGATTGCCCGTATGAAAGCTGAACGAGGTCTATTTTCTTTTTCCAAACATCGGGCAGGGTCTTCTAGGGCTGCACCCTTTTTGCCCATGTCACGGAAGGAAATGGATCAGCTAGGTTGGGATAGTTGCGACATCATCATTGTCACTGGTGACGCCTATGTGGATCACCCCAGTTTTGGTATGGCGGTAATTGGCCGTGTACTTGAGGCTCAGGGCTATCGAGTGGGTATTATTTCTCAGCCTGATTGGCACAGCAAAGACGAATTTATGCAACTCGGCGAGCCAAATTTGTTTTTTGGCGTCACCGCCGGCAATATGGATTCGATGATCAACCGTTATACCGCAGATCGCAAGTTGCGTCACGATGATGCCTATACTCCCCACAATGAGGGTGGTAAACGTCCGGATCGTGCCGTCACCGTATATACTCAACGCTGTAAAGAAGCCTATAAGAAGCCGGTTGTTATCGGCGGGATCGAAGCAAGTTTGCGTCGTATCGCCCATTATGACTATTGGTCAGACAAAGTACGTCGTAGCGTGTTGTTTGATTCAAAGGCCGATATGCTGATGTTTGGCAATGCCGAGCGTCCACTGCTGGAAATGGCCCATCGCTTTTCTGCGGGTGAAACCATTGAGCAGATGCAGGATATTCGAGGAACTGCCGTGCTGCGCAGAGAGCCCTTGCCTGGCTGGCAGGGAGTGGATTCTACTCATTTAGACTCGATTGGCAAAATTGATCCCATCATCACCCCGTATGAAATTATTGCAGACAAATGTGCAGTATCCTCTGAAGCTGAAAGACAAGCGGCAATAGAAGAGCAAAAAGCGCAACCAGTAGTGGTGCAGCCCTATACTTCGAAAACCCAAAGACGCAAACCCTGGGATAAAACCTATGTGTTATTGCCAGCTTACGATGTAGTACGTGCCGAGAAAACTCACTACGCTCACACTTCACGTATCTTGCACAAAGAAACTAACCCCGGTTGTGCACGTGCCCTGGTTCAGCGCCATGGCGATAGAATTATTTGGATTAATCCACCGGCTTATCCATTAGAAACTGAAGAAATGGATGCGGTGTTTGATTTGCCCTATGCCCGGATACCCCATCCTAGTTATGGCAAAGCAAAAATACCTGCCTACGACATGATCAAAACCTCAGTAAATATCATGCGCGGCTGCTTTGGCGGCTGTACTTTTTGCTCGATCACCGAGCATGAGGGCAGGGTGATCCAAAGTCGTTCCGAAGAATCGATCATTCGCGAGATTGAGCAAATTCGCGACAAAGTTCCTGGTTTCACCGGGGTTATCTCTGATCTTGGTGGCCCTACCGCGAATATGTATAAGTTGCGCTGTAAAAGTCCTAAGGCTGAGCAAGCCTGTCGTCGTTTGTCGTGTGTATGGCCAGAAATATGCGGCCATCTGGATACCGACCAAACGCCAACGGTGGAGTTGTATCGTAAAGCTCGTAAGGTAGAAGGGGTTAAAAAAGTCCTGATTGCCTCTGGTGTGCGTTATGACCTGGCGATCGAAGACCCAAATTATGTCCGTGAATTAGTTACTCATCATGTGGGTGGTTATTTGAAGATTGCCCCTGAGCATACGGAAAAAGCCCCGCTGGATAAAATGATGAAGCCGGGCATGGGTACTTACGATAAGTTTAAAGAGCTGTTCGACAAGTACACCAAAGAAGCAGGTAAAGACCAGTACCTGATCCCCTATTTTATCTCTGCCCATCCGGGTACCGAAGATATTGATATGTTGAATCTGGCCCTGTGGCTTAAAGAGCGTAATTTCAAACTGGATCAAGTACAAAACTTCTATCCTTCGCCGATGGCCAATGCCACCACCATGTATCACACCAATAAAAATCCAATACATAAGGTTAATCACAAGAGTGAACTGGTCGAAGTACCCAAAGGTGAAATTCATCGCCGCTTACACCGGGCGTTTTTACGTTATCACGATCCGGTCAATTGGCCCTTGTTGCGTAAAACATTGATAGGAATGGGCAAGGCCCATTTGATCGGCAAGAGTGCCAAGTGTTTAGTGCCGGCAGAAGGGCGTAATGAGCTAAAAGAACGAGATCAAAAGGCCTTAGCCAAACGCTCGATGAACAAAGCGTTTGCCAAGGGCAAAGGGACGGACTCAGCCAACAAGCAAAAGGCTCAGCAAGGCTTAACCCGCTTTAGCGATAACCAGCCCCACAACAAAGCGGCCGGCACCGACCCTGCTAGTAGGAAAAAGTCCGGGGGAAGGACCTCGAATAAAAAATAGTGTGATGGCTACATTAGGCAATAACGCAGCGCTTATTGGGGCGCTGCTGGCTACTTAATCCCTGTTCGTTGTCATGGCAGTCCTGCTAAATCTAAGGTTGTCTGTGGCATCACCAGTAAAGGACTCTGGCGCAGTGCTAATGCGGATAAGTCGCCTCTCTTGTGTGAGCTTATTAGCAATAGCCTGCTATTACGCACGTAAGCTAGCCTCGACATCTGCAAAGGATTGCGCTGCACAATCATAAATGAAACGCTCTCGGCTCTGTCATCCTGCTTCTCTCACCCTATTTTAGGCATCCTTTTAGTCATGTGCGCAATGGCCTAGACCGACATTTCAGTGCAGGGTGTTGGGGCACGGCAAGATCACGAACGTTTTTTGTACAAAATTAGCATTATTTGACGAACTTTTGGGAGTCCAACCATGACAATTGACGTATTTGCCTAGCACTTCGCTGATGTGAAAGACCCACGCCAAACCGCTAAAATCAGCTATCCCCTTTATGATGTCTTGTTCTTATCTATTTGCGCCATCATCGCAGGGTGCGAGGGCTGAAAGGATATTGAAGACTTCGGTAAAGCCAGGCTACCCTGGCTAAAGGGTTTGGGATTATTCAAAGAGGGATTGCCCGTTCACGATACGATAGCCCGGCTTATTTCAAGGATAGACTCAAGTGCATTACAATCGAGCTTTATTCGCTGGATGCAAGAGGTGGTAAAACTGGGTGAAGGGGAAGTGGTCGCGGTGGATGGCAAGTGTTTACGTAGATCATATAATCGTCACGACCGGCAATCTGCCATTCACATGCTCAGTGCCTTTGCCACTGCTAATGGTGTGGTTATCGGACAGACCAAGACAGAGGCCAAGTAGAATGAAATCACAGCCATTGCCGATTTATACCAATCGCCATAAGTAATTACCCACTCGGCGAGATTTAAAGCCGCTTAATCAAGGCGCGTGAATACAGGAATAGTGGTGCTCTTTCAAATTCATGCAACGCAGAGTAAGCTGCTTAAAACCTCGCCCTTTGGGAAAACACCCTATGAATGACACACCTGTTGACTTACCCCAAGCTTCTTTCGATATTCAGCAATCTTTAGCCGAGGTATTCGGTTTTGCACAATTTCGCCCCGGACAGGAGCAAACAGTCAAACAACTCCTTGGCGGTTTTTCGTCACTGGCTATTTTTCCCACCGGCTCGGGTAAATCACTGTGTTATCAGTTTAGCGCGTTGCACTTACCACACTTAACGCTGGTGGTATCGCCACTGCTGGCTTTGATGAAGGATCAGTTGGAATTCTTACAAGCCAAGGGGATCAGTGCAGCCAGTATTGATTCCACTCTGACGCCTGAGCAAAGCAAAAAAAACATGCAGGATGTACGCTCCGGTCAGATTAAAATACTGATGGTGTCGGTAGAGCGTTTTAAAAACGAACGTTTCCGGCAGTTTATTCACGATGTGCCGGTGTCGATGTTAGTGGTGGATGAGGCCCACTGTATCTCCGAATGGGGTCATAACTTTCGTCCGGACTATCTTAAGTTGCCCCAGTATCGACAAGAGCTGAATATTCCTTTGGTGCTGCTACTAACAGCCACGGCAACCAAAAAAGTCAAACTAGATATGGCCCAACGCTTTGCAATTGCTAACGAGCATATTGTGCAGACCGGGTTCTATCGAGGGAATTTAGACTTGAGCGTTATTCCGGTGGCCGAAGTAGATAAGCAGAGTCAGCTTGTGCAGCTCATTCAACGACAAAGCGGCTCCGGTATCGTTTACGTTACCTTGCAGCATACTGCTGAGTTGGTCGCTCAGTTCCTCTGCCGCAACGAAATCAATGCTCAGGCCTATCATGCCGGTTTTGACAACGACAAACGCCAGGGCATTCAAAACGATTTCATGCAAAGCCGACTGCAAGTCGTGGTGGCCACGATTGCCTTTGGTATGGGCATTGATAAAGCGGACATTCGCTTTGTGCTGCACTATGACTTACCTAAATCAATCGAAAACTACAGTCAGGAAATAGGCCGAGCAGGCCGCGACGGTCAGCCTGCAATGTGCATTACTTTGGCTAATCTTGATGGTTTGAATACGGTGGAAAACTTTGTTTATGGCGATACCCCTGAGCTACAGGGCATTGAATATGTTGTGAATAATATCCGCCAGGAATTGAGCAGGGATCAGGGACAACAAGGCTCGCAAGCTCAGTGGGAAATGCAAGTCAATAGTTTGTCGACGGCCAGCAATATTCGACAGTTGCCCCTAAAAACTCTATTGGTGCAGTTAGAAATTATCGGGATACTTCGGCCTTTGTATGCTTATTTCGCTGACTTCAAGTACAAGTTTTTGCAGGATAAGCAGCAAATATTACAGCGCTTTGAAGGCGAACGGCAAACCTTCCTTGAAGCTATTTTTGCCAATACACAAATGAAAAAAGTCTGGGGAAGTCTAAACTTTGACAGCTTGTACCAAGCCTATGGGGCGGATCGAAATCGTGTGGTCAAGGCCATGGAATACCTGCAAGAGCTTAATCTGATTGAGCTGGAAACCAAATTGATCACCGATGTGTATCAGGTTGATGTGCAAAAACTGGCGGATACGGAACTGGCCCACAGCCTATATCACTACTTTGCCGACAAGGAACAAAAAGAGATCAAACGCATCGCCGCGCTGGTGCGCTTCTTTGAGTTGGATCGCTGTTTGAGCAGTAACCTGTCCCGTTATTTTGATGATCAGCTTGCCCCGGAAATGTGTGATCATTGTTCTGTGTGCCGCAATCAGGTCGCGAAGTTGGCTTATTCACAGCATCCTGCGATGCCTGCTATCGAGGAAATGCGTGCTGCGGTTCAGGGCCTGGACAAACATTTATCCGGTAAAAGTGACTACAGATTAACCACAGAGACCTACTGTCGATTTTTAACTGGTATGAGCGTGCCGCTGTTCGCCCGTAACAAAGTACGGCAATTGCCAGGTTTCGGTATGTGCGCGCAAAACCGCTACGCCAATGTACGTGAGGCACTAGAAAAGATATTTCAAACTTGAAACAGAACCCGCTAATATTTTCATCTGGTAACAATTTAATCACCTAAAAATAGCTTTTTTTCTCAGGCTTATGACAAAAATAGAGTAAATTAGTCACATTGCTCGTTTTTCGGATAAGTCATGTCTTCCTATGTGAATAAATTGCGTCAACAACCTGCCTGGATCGCCTTGGGGATCACTATCGTCCTGTGTTTTTGGGTTGCCTCCGGTATGTTATTGGCCGACGACAGTGACGTGAAAAAACCACAGAAACACAGGCAGACTCCCCTTGTGAAAGTCATCGTTTCCAGAGTCAATGCTGAACCAGTGAACCGTGAAATTACCTTATATGGCCGGACCGAGCCGGATAGGGTGGCGACCCTGCGCTCGGAAGTAAAAGCCTTGGTCGAAAAAGTTTATGTTAACGAAGGGGAAAGTGTCAGCAAGGGGCAAATTATTCTGTCCTTAGAAAAAAGTGATTTGTTCAATCGCTTAAATTCCGCTAAATCAACCCTAAAGCAGCGCGAAATAGAGCTGGACGGGGCTATTTCCCTTGGCCAAAAAGGTTACCAGTCTCTGACAAACTTAGCTCAGGCAAGGGCCAACCTGGAAGCCGCTAAAAGCGAGGTCAGTACCCTTGATCTGGGCATTTTCAAAAGTGACATCATTGCGCCCTTCGATGGTGTATTAAATGTTCGTTATGTTGAAGAGGGGGATTTTCTCAAGGATGGGGATGAGGTCGCCATGCTGGTTGATTTAGACCCTCTGGTCATTAGTGCGGATGTTACTGAAACCCATATTCAATCCCTAAACCTTGGCCAGCTCGCCGAGGGACGTATGGTTTCCGGCAAATTACTGCAAGGCAAGATACGCTACCTATCCAGCGTCTCTGATATCGGCACTAATACCTTTAAAGTCGAAGTGGTAGTGCCCAATACGGATTATCAACTGGTTGCGGGCATGAGTACGGAATTGGCCTTGCCCCTGCAAAAGACCTGGGCAATGCGCATTACTCCTTCGGTGATGGCATTGGACGAAAAGGGTAACCTCGGTGTGAAAACCGTGGTAGACGAGCATGTAAAATTTGTGCCCATCGATATCGTTAAAAGTGATAGTCAGGGCGTGTGGTTGGCCGGTTTAGGTGAGCAAGCGGACGTGATCTCTTTTGGCCACGGCTTCGTCCGTGACGGCGATGAGGTTGAAGTGGTGCAAGCAGATGAAAAACTGCGGGCGCTCAAATGAATAACCTAATCTATGCGGCGCTAACCCGCACCCGTACCGTGCTAATGATGTTTGTTTTATTGATTGTTGCGGGCACCGTCACTTATATCAATATTCCTAAAGAATCGAATCCCGATGTGCCTATTCCAGTCATTTATGTCTCCATTGTGCATGACGGGATTTCACCGGAAGATGCCGAGCGCATGATCGTCAAACCGATGGAGCGTGAGTTGCGCTCAATAGATGGGGTGAAGGAGATGAAAGCCACGGCCGGAGAAGGCTTTGCCAACATCACTCTGGAGTTTTTTGCCGGAATGGATTCGGACAGTGCCCTGGCGAATGTACGGGATAAAGTCACCGTCGCCAGAGCGAAATTGCCCTCGGAAACCGAAGAGCCGACCATCCATGAAGTCACTATGGCCGGTCAACAAGCGGCGATCACCGTCGTGTTATCGGGGCCGGTATCCGAACGTGCTTTGGTGACCGTGGCCCGGGAGCTGAAAAACCGTCTAGAAGGCTTGAGTCAGGTGCTTGAAGTTGAGATGGGCGGCGACCGTGAAGACGTTATCGAAATAGTGGTCGATCCCCTGCTGATGGAATCCTATGGTCTCGATCAAGGTGATATTTTAAACTTAATTTCTCGCAATAATCGCTTAGTGCCTGCCGGTACGATGGACAATGGTAAAGGCAGCTTTGCGGTCAAAGTTCCCTCGGTGTTTGAGTCGGTTAAAGACGTGATGGAGCAGCCCGTTAAGGTGGATGGCCAGCGGGTGATCACCTTCCAGGATGTGGCGCAGGTGCGCCGCTCGTATAAGGACCCAAGCAGTTTCGCTCGATTAAATGGTGACACTTCTGTTTCCCTTGAAGTAAAAAAACGGCCCGGTGAAAACATGCTGGAAACTGTCGCCGATGTTAAAACTTTGGTTGAACAAGCCCAACAATCTGCGATTTGGCCCCCTAGCATCTTCGTCAGTTATACCGGCGACCAATCTGTTGACGTGAACATGATGCTGGGAGACCTACAGAACAATGTATCCAGTGCAGTGATCCTGGTGGCGATCATCATCGTCGCCATTTTGGGTTTACGCACGGCATTGTTAGTCGGCGTGTCGATCCCAGGCTCATTTTTAACCGGTATTCTTATTATTTCCCTGTTTGGTTACACCCTTAATATGGTCGTCTTGTTCTCCTTGATCATGGCGGTGGGCATGTTGGTCGATGGGGCGATAGTGGTTACTGAGTATGCTGATCGCTGCATGGGTGAGGGCATGGATAAGCGTCAAGCGTACAGCAAAGCTGCCCAGCGTATGGCCTGGCCTATCATCGCCTCAACCGCTACAACCCTCGCGGCATTTGCGCCGCTTATGTTCTGGCCGGGCATGATGGGTGAGTTTATGAAGTACCTGCCATTTACCTTGATAGCTGTGTTGTCAGCTTCATTATTAATGGCTTTGATCTTCGTGCCAACCCTGGGTGCCGTGTTTGGCAAACCGCGATATTTGTCCGAAAAGGATAAGCAGCAATTGCTCCAGGCAGAAAACGGTGACATTAGAAGTTTGACCGGTTTTACCGGCAAATACATCAATGTGCTTGCGACGGCGATCCAGCACCCCTGGAAAATATTACTGTCGGCCATTGTTGTCGCTGGCCTATCGTTTACCGGCTATTACATGTCTGGCCTGGGCATGGAGTTTTTCCCAAAGGTCGATAGTACGGGGATTAATGTGACGGTGCGTTCATCTGGTGGGATGTCGATTTACGAAAAAGACAGCATAGTGCGGGACGTAGAAAATAGACTGATCGACATGGACGAAATAGAAACCCTTTATGTGCGCACCGGTGGCCAGGATCAAATCGGCTACCTGCGATTGAATTTGGTCGACTGGCATTTGCGCCCCCATTCAGATGAGATATTAAAAGAGACCCAACAGCGCCTCGCCGGTATGCCCGGGCTCGATATTGAGATCACTCCTGATCAAAACGGTCCTCAGTCCGGTAAAGATTTACAAATTCAACTCTCGTCTCGTTTTCCGGAGTTATTGGATGATGCCACCTTAAAGATACGTGCGGCACTAGAAGAAAACGACAAGTTTACCTCCATCAGCGACACGGCCTCCAAGCCAGGTATTGAATGGCAACTAAAAGTGGATCGCAGTAATGCGGCGCGCTTTGGGGCAGATGCGAGCCTGGTCGGCAGTACTGTGCAGTTTGTTACCAATGGTCTGAAAATAGGCGAATACCGCCCGGATGATGTGGACGACGAGCTGGACATTAGAGTGCGCTATCCGATTGACTCACGTTTTATTGGTAAACTTGATGAGTTACGAATGAAAACCGCCACAGGCATGGTACCGATTTCTAATTTTGTTGAGCGCACGGCGAAGCCTAAAACTGATTTAATCCGACATATTGATAGCGAACGAGTGTTAACCGTGCAAGCGAATATGGTGCCCGGTGAATTGCTAAATATTGAATTGCCAATATTGCAGGCCCAGCTACCCTCACTGGGACTCGACCCCCGGGTGAATTTAGTTGTCAAAGGGCAAAACAAGCAACAGCAAGAATCACAGGATTTCTTAGTTAAGGCATTTGCGGTGGCGTTATTTGTGATGGCGATCATCCTGGTAACCCAATTTAACAGCTTCTATCAGGCATTTTTGATCCTCAGTGCTGTGTTGTTTTCCACGGTTGGAGTGTTTCTTGGTTTGTTAATTTTTCAGAAACCCTTCGGAATAGTGATGTCTGGCATAGGCGTTATTGCCCTGGCGGGTATTGTAGTCAACAACAATATTGTGCTGATTGACACCTATAATATTTTGCGCAAAGAAGGGATCCCGGCCACGGAAGCTATTCTGCGTACCGGCGCCCAGCGTTTGCGTCCGGTACTTATGACTACCGTCACCACCATCTTAGGATTATTGCCTATGGTAGCCGAGATCAATATCGATTTTATTGGCCGGAATGTGGACATTGGCGGCCCATCAACTGAATGGTGGTCACAACTTGCTACGGCTGTTGCCGGTGGCCTGGCGTTTGCGACCTTACTGACACTGGTATTGACTCCGTGCATGTTGGCCTTAAAAGTTAGACGAGATGAACGCAAAGCCCACAAGCAATTGGTTGTGGAAAAGCATGCAGTAGCACAAACTGTTTAGCATCACTAAGTCACTTCAACACTCCCTGAAAAGGGTGTTTTGCAGTAACTTGCTTATTAAGGTTATATTGTCACCAATACCTCCTCCAAAATAGGGATAAAAGATGTTTAAATTGTACGGTTCTACTACCTCGCCCTTTGTCAGACGATTGCGTATTTGGTTGGCGAATACCGAGCACCAGTTTGTTAACCTGCAAATATTTGAAGACGAGGATAGGGACATTCTGGCCCAGAAAAACCCGACCCTGAAAATTCCCATGCTGGAAGATGAGTCGCAAACCATTTTTGATTCCAGAGTTATTTTTCGTTATTTGAGTGAGAAACTGGCCTACCCCAGTATCAGCTGGCAACAAGAAAACCAACTGACTCTGATAGATTCCGCCAACGATTCCCTGATGCAAATATTTATATTGGCGAAATCCGACATCCTGCCGGATGATGAAAAGCTGTTTTTTAAGCTGCAAAAAGAGCGGGTCAATGCGGTGCTAAAAGAATTGAACGAATTAGCTCAACAACAACACTTTGCCAATTGGAATTATCCGGCCATCAGTCTGTTTTGTCTGATTGATTGGATTGAGTTCAGAAAATTGCATAACTTGCAGGGTTTAACCGCCTTACTCGACTTTCATCAGGAAAATATTCAGCGCATCGAAGCGACCGCCACCGATCCGAGAAAATAATTCATCCGGGCAAACGTGGCAACGTTTCTAGGCGGAAAAGTAAATTATTGCGGTTAAAATATTTTACTAATATGTAGCACAATATTATATTCTGCATTTTTTAGGGTCGACCAGATAACGAGATATAAGCAATGAATCCACAACAAAAAACTGAAATTGAAGCGGCAGCTTTTCGACGCTTGTTACAGCATTTAGATGAGCATAAAGAAGTACAGAATATCGACCTGATGATACTTGCCGATTTTTGTCGTAACTGCCTTTCTAAGTGGTACATGGCAGGTGCTCAAGAACAGGGCCTTGAGATAGATTACGAGCAAGCCAGAGAAGCGGTTTACGGTATGCCCTATAGTGAGTGGAAGGCGAATCATCAGTTACCTGCAACGGATGAACAAATGGCCGCCTTTAATGCCAGAGAACAATCTGCAGAATAACCCCAGTTAATTTCCCATTAATGGAATGACGACTAGCCGTCCAAATCAAAAGCAAAGGGCAATAAATCCGTATTGGGGCTAACAATGAGTACTTCGTTTATCTGGGTAGCACCAGCTAAAACCATGGCGGATATAACGCCCGCTTCGGCACACTGGCCAAGGGGATAGGCCGCGTTTTCTACGTTGCACCCGCCGTAGCTCTGTTTATCATTAGCAAGTACGGATGCGCCAACGGGAAAGCCTGAGTACGGGCATGTGCATTTAGCTGGGCAGACTTAGCGAGGCTCAGCAAGCCTTGAGTATGCTCTGATGCTGCAGCTATATTTTGTGTTATTTTTGCCATCGACTCTATTCTGCCAATAAAACGGCTAGATAGTGTGCGTTATTTATGTGCTTTGATACAAGTTATATTGATTTTGTGTAGCAATGTTAGTACCACTGACAGTACTTTACTTTTTAGGGTAATTGCTTCACTCTACAGGGCAATGAATTCAACACTTTCCCCGACAACTGCGATTTTTTGTTTCGCAGTCATTGTTAGGTCAATCAGCTGAAATTAACATGCAAAAAAGCGTTTTAGTGATCATTCTTTTCAGTGCTTTGCTAGCGGGCTGCGCTGGCAACAACCAGTCTGGCCAAAACAGTACTCAGATGGGCAACCTTCTTTTGGCCGAGCCCTCACCGATGAGTGTGCGCTCACAAATGGCCATTGCCAGATACAATCAAATTCTTACTCAAGCCACCCTTAAAGATGAAGAAAGGGCACAACTATTTCACCAGCGGGGTATGTTGTACGACAGCGTAGGATTGTCTGGTTTAGCCCAATATGATTTCAAGCAAGCTTTAACTCTTAAACCGAATATGGCTGAGGCCTATAACTCCATCGGTGTGCACTACACCCAGCAAATGAATTTCATTCAAGCTTACGAAGCCTTTGATGCGACCCTGGATATTAATCCTGATTATGATTTCGCGTTTTTAAACCGAGGTATCGCCCTTTACTACGGTGGCCGCCCGAATTTGGCAGTTGAAGATTTTGGCGCGTTTTACAGCAAGGATGAGTCTGACCCTTATCGCGCACTGTGGAGTTATATTGCAGCCAGTGAAATCGATCTTAGCCAAGCAATGTCTGAGCTGGCCTTAGCCCGGCAGAATCTAGATGACAATAACTGGGCGACCAAGTTAGTTGATTTGTATTTAGCTCGAGTAAGCGAGAACGACCTCCTCAATGGGCTAATATTGGGGGTGACTAATCAGCAGCAACTGACCGATCGCTTATGCGAAGCGTATTTTTATCTGGGTAAATACCACTCGGCCAAGGGCCACAAAGGGGTAGCGTCAAATTATTTTAAGTTGGCCTTGAGCACCAATGTCTTTGAATATGTTGAGCATCGCTATGCCCGTCTGGAATTGCAATTGCTGCGGGATAAAGCCAAAAGGGATAGCCGTAGGGCAAACCCCGACAGCCCCAAAAGCCAAACTCAGTAGAGAGCACATTGAATAACTTTGCCAAAATAGGCATATCGCTGGCACTTCTGTTGTCCTTGCTTTGGCTGTTTCGGATATCGGACACCGAACATCAAACCTTAGTCGTATCCCCTGGTGTTTTGGACAACAGCGTTAATAACAGCAACACTGCAGCCCTATCGTTAGAATCCCATACGCTGCGTGCTGATATTCCCCCACCGTCGATTAATGACCCTCAGCAAGTCTCCTTCCAGCGCCCTTGTGCTCAGCGTATACAGTTTATTGTTAGCTCAGAGCAATCGATCAAGCAGGCTGCGGACTTTCAGCAACAGTTTTTACAGGACAGTCGTCTGAATATGCTGCCCATTTGCATTATACAGCCCCTGTGGGTTGAGCCCGGCCAACTGCACTGTGGTGGGGATTGGTTAGGCAGAGGAAGATTGGGCTGTGATTTGCAAGAGTTGGGATATCAGCTCGAAACATTAAGCTTCACCCATTTGGTGATCTTCGCCGACCAGGGCAAGGCCAATGTGCACAATGGCATTATGTACCTGGATAGCCAGGATAGCTATGATGTCTTTGTGCACGAATTAGCCCATTTCGCTGGTTTTGTTGATGAGTATCCACTAAGCAAGTCCTTAGCCAACGAAGTATGCGAAGGCCGCGCTGCGCCTAATCTTGTATTTAAGCAGGCCAGGCAGAGTGAAGCTGATTTAACGCTATGGTCATCCATAGACGATGAACACGGTGTCTCTGTAGTCAGAGCCCGAACCTGTGACAACCATTCTTCACAGGCATTCAAGCCCAGTGCTGATATTACCTTTATGGAGTTTCACGATCAGGCTTACATCCCCTCGGTTTACATTGCGGCCTGGTTAAAGCGCCTGGCCAACCCACAAACCCAGACTCCCGCATATATAAATTTCGCCCAGTTATATGAAGGACAAAATAAGTTGATCCAAGGCAGGTTTTGGCGTCAAAGGTATGTTGACTACATGCAGGGCGAGTAGGTTATAATACTCGGACGTGTTAAGCAGTATTTGGTAAGCAAGTCACCATCATGATCATGAACCAGGCCATTCAAGTCGAGAAAATCGATTATCCCTTTCCCGCGAAGCCGGTCTCGCTAAGTGCTGTTGAACAGCAGGACTATGTTGCAAAAATCAAAGCCTTGTTAATCGAAAAGAATGCCACTCTGGTTGCTCATTATTATACCGATCCAGAAATACAGGCTCTGGCTGAGGACAGCGGCGGCTGCATCTCCGATTCCCTTGAAATGGCCCGATTTGGTCGAGACTGTGATGCCGACACCCTCATCGTAGCGGGAGTTCGCTTTATGGGCGAAACGGCAAAAATTCTCAGCCCAGAAAAAACCGTATTAATGCCGACTCTTGAAGCCACTTGCTCATTGGATCTAGGCTGCCCGATCGATAAGTTTTCAGCATTTTGTGATGCCCATCCAGATCATACGGTAGTGGTGTATGCCAATACTTCTGCGGCAGTAAAAGCCAGAGCAGACTGGGTTGTCACCTCGAGCATTGCCCTAGAAATTGTCGAGCATCTTGATTCACTCGGCGAAAAGATTATTTGGGCGCCAGACAGACACCTCGGAGACTATATCTCCAAGCAAACCGGCGCAGACATGCTAATGTGGCAAGGAGAATGTATCGTCCATGACGAATTCTCCGCCAAAGCCCTACTTGATATGAAGCACCTGCATCCAGATGCGGCAATATTGGTGCATCCCGAGTCTCCTGCCAGCGTAGTCGCGTTAGCCGATGCAGTGGGTTCTACTACGCAGCTAATTAATGCTTCAAGAGCGTTGCCCAATAAAAAATTTATTGTGGCAACTGATCGGGGTATCTTCTACAAAATGCAGCAATTGGAGCCAACTAAGACCTTCTTAGAAGCCCCAACTGGTGGCAATGGCGCCACCTGTAAAAGCTGCGCCCATTGCCCATGGATGGCTATGAACGGCCTACAAGCCATTTATCAGTCATTAACCCAATCCAGTGGACACGAAATCCATGTTGACGATGCACAGCGTCAAAAGGCTCTGATTCCGCTAAATCGCATGCTAAATTTCGCTGCCGATTTAAAACTTCAGGTAAAAGGCAACGCATAACTGAGTTAATGCTTGATCCGCAGCGACGAATTCCCTAACATACGCGCGCTCAAGGAAAGTGACTTAATCCCTGAGTAACGCGCATTACCATGCGCGGACTTACTAACATCAAAGCCAAATTAGTAAGTATGAAGAATTAAAGATTTAGGAGAGGTGGCTGAGTGGCTGAAGGCGCACGCCTGGAAAGTGTGTTTAGGGTTAAACCTAACGTGGGTTCGAATCCCACTCTCTCCGCCAATTAGTGATGAGGCTGGGAACCAGATCTTGGTTCCCAGCTTTATTCTTTGCGATGTTTCTCAAAAGTTGAAGTTTCCTTCCTTTCAACGTGATATCACTTGGTTCGACTACAATTTCGTCAATGACGGCCATCAACAAAGTTTTTGTCGCGTCAATATTTCCCCCTAATATTGTTTCATTGCATGCGTCTGAAAAGTTGATGATTTGTTGTTTACCAAAATTCATCAATGGTAGCGTCCAATTACGGTTTCGCCGAAAAATACCATTATCGTTAAGGTAAGTAGATATTTTCTTAACCCCATATGACGTTCCAAATACTCCTCGTATAGCCAATGAAAAAATCAACTCAACTATTTTTTCCTCTTCTGGGTTTATGGCTAATACTTTCCTTTGCTTCGAACAATTAGCGTTGGGTCCGGGTATCGACTTATATCCAAAGGGGATTGGACCACCTGTAAAGAAACTGGCTTTAGAAACATCAAATAGTTTCAATGCTGATCTCTTACTATTTTTGCGACTAAAGCTCTCATTAAAAAGCCCATTGAAACCCTTGAATAGAAAAGCGTCGTCAGCATCGTCGGGCACACAGTCCAGTAATGAAAAAAATTTAATATTGTGTTTTTCAAAAATACTTTCTGCTCTTAACCGATTTTTTTCGTTTCGACTAAAACGTGACGACTCATAGACAGCAAACACAATCTAAATTAATTTGGCCTAATTCGATATCATTCAACATTTTTTCAAATTGTGGTCTATTACCTTTAAAACCCGAAACCCCAGCATCTTGGTAAACTTTAATTATATTATGACCATTTTCACTTGCCCACTTAGATAATGTTTTTTGTTGGTCAGCAAGAGATGCATTTTCTCTAACTTGTCGTTCGGTGCGCACTAGAATGTAGAGCGCTATATTCAAATTATTTGTCATATTCAGTATCCTCCACAATATCTAAATTAACTTTATTTGGATTCCTAATCGCACATGCGCCTATTGCTTCAATGTTTTGGCTAATTAAATTCCACCTTACCGAATTCAATCGAGACTTAGATAACGGTTTATGCTTAATTATTATATTAGTCTTATTTAATTTGAGCGTAATTGATTTCATATTTCACCATGTAGTTATAAACCTTAGAACTATGTTTACAATTGTATCTGGATGTATGCAAATGTGAGCTTCGTAACTAATAAAGGATATGTTTTGGTAAATATAATTTTTTATTATTATAAAGTTATATAATTCAGATGCTTATGATTACAATAATGAGTTGTTAAAGATTGTTTTATCATATTTAATAAGGGTTATAACCTTGTTAAATACATGATTGGATTGCTATTCTTAATTAAGCTGTCAAAAGTTTTATTTAGGCGCTAATGCGAACAAAACCACTTCCGTTAAGAAGATCGGCTGTAGTCATGCTTAACCCTACGTCCAAACCATCTGTATCACCTACCACCCATAAATTAGTAGGCGTCGGCGTCACAGCGTCGAGGTAAAGATTAAAAAAGTGGCGCGGTTGCGTTAGATCATATACTGCGTTCGCAAAAATTAACAAGCCTCCCATGTAAAAAAAACCGCTTTGCGGAGCAGGCAATATAAGTCATAGCTTTAAATAACACTAGATTGAGCAGCGGCAAAGTGGTCGGCTTTATGATGGCTAAGTTTACATGGACATATATGGACGCTCCCGCAAAACAATTAACAG